>NZ_JBEOXU010000088.1:0-26107 GCF_040296725.1 Streptomyces sp. NPDC002044 | reverse complement strand
GGTGGGGGCCGCGGCTTCCGCGTGCGGGCGTGGTCGAACCCGAAGGGTCAGACGGTCTCGGGGAGCTCCTCGAGACCCTCGGCGACCAGCTTCGCGAGGCGGTCCAGTGCGGCGTCCGCGCCGTCGGCGTCGGAGGCGAGGACGATCTCCTCGCCGCCCTGGGCGCCCAGGCCCAGGACCGCCAGCATGGAGGCGGCGTTGACGGGGTCGCCGCCGGCCTTCGCGATGGTCACCGGGACGCCGGAAGCGGTCGTCGCCCGGACGAAGATCGAGGCGGGACGAGCGTGCAGGCCCTCGGCCCAGCCGACGTTGACGCGGCGCTCTGCCATGGTGATGCCCTTCAGGTTCTTACGGTTGTCTAGACCAGTCTCTCACGACGCCCCGAATGCTCCGACCGACCTTCGGCCCCGATGTGCCGCCGATCGACCCTCCCCAGCTTGCACCGAATTGCCCCGGCTTTCCTAACGCGCCGCGCGAGCGCTGCCGCGCCCGTACCGGCCGTAAGGTGGCCCCATGACCACCGAGTCGGACCCCGCGTACCCGGCCCACTGGGAGGCCGATGTCGTCCTGCGCGACGGCGGCACCGCCCGGATCAGGCCCATCACCACCGAGGACGCGGCGCGTCTGGTCAGCTTCTACGAGCAGGTCTCGGACGAGTCGAAGTACTACCGCTTCTTCGCCCCCTACCCCCGGCTCTCCGACCGGGACGTGCACCGCTTCACGCACCACGACTACGTGGACCGGGTCGGCCTCGCCGCGACCATCGGCGGGGAGTTCATCGGCACCGTCCGCTACGACCGCATCGGTGCCGACGGCCGGTCCGCCACCGGCCCCTCCGACGAGGCCGAGGTCGCCTTCCTCGTCCAGGACGCCCACCAGGGCCGCGGGGTCGCCTCCGCCCTCCTCGAACACATCGGCGCGGTCGCCCGCGAGCGCGGCATCCGGCGGTTCGCCGCCGAGGTGCTGCCCGCCAACACCAAGATGATCAAGGTGTTCACGGACGCCGGCTACGAGCAGAAGCGCAGCTTCGAGGACGGCTCCGTCCACCTCACCCTCGGCATCGAACCCACCGCCGAGTCCCTCGCCGTCCAGCGCGCCCGCGAACAGCGCGCCGAGGCCCGCTCCGTGCAGCGGCTGCTCGCCCCCGGCTCGGTCGCGGTGATCGGCGTCAGCCGCTCCGGCGCCGGCGTGGGCGCCGCGGCCCTGCGCAACCTGCGCGACAGCGGCTTCCACGGCCACCTGTACGCGGTCAACGAGGCCGTCACGCGCGACCTCGTCGACGGCGTACGGGCCTACCGCACGGTCGGCGCCATCGGAGCCCCCGTCGACCTCGCCGTCATCGCGGTCCCCGCCGACCGCGTCCCCGAGGCCGTCGCCGCCTGCGGCGACCACGGCGTGCAGGGGCTCGTCGTGCTCTCCGCCGGATACGGGGAGAGCGGCCCGGCCGGCCTCGACCGCCAGCGCGAACTCGTCCGCCAGGTTCGCTCGTACGGGATGCGCCTTATCGGGCCGAACGCCTTCGGAGTGATCAACACGGCGCCGGACGTGGAGCTCAACGCCTCGCTGACCCCCGCGCCGATGCCGATGCGCGGCCGCATCGGCCTGTTCACGCAGTCCGGTGCCATCGGCATCGCCCTGCTCTCCGCCCTCCTGCGGCGCGGCGAGGGACTGTCGTCCTTCGTCTCCGCGGGCAACCGGGCCGACGTCTCGGGCAACGACATCCTCCAGTACTGGTACGAGGACGACAGCACCGACGTCGCCCTGCTCTACCTCGAAACCCTGGGCAACCCGCGCAAGTTCACCCGCCTCGCCCGCCGCACCGCGGCCGAGAAGCCGGTGGTCGTCGTCCGGGGCGGCCGCCACACCCCGGCCGGACACGTCGTACCGGGCACCCGGCTGCCGGACGCCACCGTCTCCGCCCTGCTGCGCCAGGCCGGCGTGATCCGGGTCGACACCGTCACCGAACTCGTCGACGTCGGCCTGCTGCTGGCCGCCCAGCCGCTGCCCGCCGGCCCCCGCATCGCGATCCTCGGCAACTCCGAGTCCCTCGGGGTCCTCACCTACGACGCCTGCCTCGCGCAGGGCCTGAGCCCGCTGCCCCCGCTCGACCTGACCACCGCCGCCTCCCCGGCGGACTTCCGTACCGCCCTGGCCGCCGCGCTGGCCTCCGACGACTGCGACGCCGTGATCGTCACCGCCATCCCGTGGGTGAGCGAACACGCCCCGGCCGACGACCTGGCCGGCGCCCTGCGCGACGCCGTCGCCGAGGTGCCGGGCAAGCCGGTGGCCGTGGTCCACGTGGAGCTGGGCGAGCTCGTCGAGGCGCTGTCCGCCGTACGGGGGACCCCGCGCCCCTCCGCCCCGGCCCCGCCCCGGGAGGAGCCCGCCTCCGCCCCCTTCCAGCCCCCGGCCGGGCGCGCCGAGGACCTTCCCGGTGGGACCCGGATCCCCGCCTACCCGGCCGGCGAGCGGGCCGTCAAGGCCGTCGCGGAGGCGGTCCGCTACGGCCAGTGGCGCCGCGGCCTCGCCGACTCCGGTTCCGTCCCCGGATACGAGGACATCGACGAGGCAGGAGCCGCCGGCCAGCTGGCCGGACTGCTGGCCGACACCCCCGCCGGAACCGTGCTGACCCTCGGCGAGTGGGAGGCCCGCGAGCTGCTCGGCCGGTACGGCATCCGCGTCCTGACCACCCTGCCCGCGCCCAGCGCCGACGCGGCGGTCCGGGCCGCCGCGATCCTGGGCTACCCGGTGGCCCTGAAGACGACCGCCCCCCACCTGCGCCACCGGGCGGACCTGGGCGGCGTACGGCTCGACCTCACGGGCGAGGCCGAGCTGAGGCGGTCGTACGAGGAACTCGGCCAGGCCCTCGGCAAGCCGGCGGAGCTCCAGCCCGTGGTCCAGGCGATGGTCCCGCGCGGCGTCGACACCGTCGTACGGTCCGTGATCGACCCGGGAGCCGGAGCCGTCCTCTCCTTCGGGCTCGCGGGCGTCCCCTCCGAGCTGCTCGGCGACACCGCCCACCGCCTCGTCCCCGCCACCGACCGGGACGTGGCCACCCTGATCCGCTCCATCCGGGCGGCGCCGCTCCTCTTCGGCTGGCGGGGAAGCTCCCCCGTGGACACCCCGGCCCTGGAGGAACTGCTGCTGCGGCTGTCCCGGCTCGTCGACGACCACCCCGAGGTGATCGGGGTCTCGCTGGAGCCGGTCGTGGTCGCCGCAGAGGGCCTGTCCGTGCTCAGCGCGGCGGTCCGGGTCGCCCACGCGCCCGCCCGCGGGGACCTCGGCCCGCGGACCCTGCCCAGCTACTGAGGGTAGCGAGCGGGTACGGCGCGGCCGGGACGCCCCGCACGGGCCTTAGGATGGACCTCATGGCGAAATCCGGTACGACGACCCAGGGGCTGCGCACGGCGATCGAGCGCAGCGGCTACTACCCGGCCCTCGTGGCCGAGGCCGTGGAGGCCGCGGTCGGCGGCGAGCCGATCTCGTCGTACCTGGTCCACCAGGAGACGACCTTCGACTCCAACGAGGTGCGCCGCCACGTCACCGTGCTGGTCCTGACCGGCAACCGGTTCATCGTCAGCCACACCGACGAGCAGGCGGCCGACGCCGGGTCCCCGTCCCCGTACGCGACCACCTCCACCGAGTCGGTCAAGCTCTCCAGCATCTCCTCGGTCGTACTGAGCCGCGTCGTCGCCAACCCGGAGTCCTACACCCCCGGCACCCTGCCCCGCGAGGTCGTCCTGACCATCGGCTGGGGCGCCGTCTCCCGGATCGACCTGGAGCCGGCCGCCTGCGGCGACGCCAACTGCGACGCCGACCACGGCTACACCGGCAACTCCACCGCGGACGACCTCAGCCTGCGGGTCAGCGAGGCGGGCGACGGCCCGGAGGCCGTGCGCCAGACGCTGGTCTTCGCGCAGGCGCTCAGCGAAGCGACGGCGGCCACGTCCGCCCCCGCAGCCCGCTGATGGCACAGCCCGCGGCGCACAACTGGGCGGACGAGCCAGAACCGCTGGACCTCTCCGGCGCGCCCGTCCCGGAGTACGGCACCGGCTCGCTCGCCGACCTGCTGCCGACCCTCGCCGCAGGCCAGGGCGTACCCGGCTTCACCGCCGCCATCGCGGAGCTGACCCCGGCCGACCGGAACTGCGTGTTCCTGGTCGACGGCATGGGCTGGGAGCAGATCAAGGCCCACCCGGACGAGGCCCCGTACCTCACCTCCCTCCTCGCGGGCTCGCGCGGCGGCACCGGCCGCCCGATCACCTCGGGGTTCCCGGCGACCACCGCGACCTCACTGGCCTCCGTCGGCACCGGCCTGCCGCCGGCCCGGCACGGCCTGCCCGGGTACGCCGTGCGCAATCCGGCCACCGGCGAACTGATGAACCAGCTCCGCTGGCAGCCGTGGACGGCGCCGAAGCCCTGGCAGCCGTACCCGACCGTCTTCCAGCTGGCCGACAAGGCCGGGGTCGCGACCGCGCAGGTGTCCTCGCCCGCGTTCCAGACGACCCCGCTGACCAAGGTCGCGCTGAGCGGCGGCACCTTCCTCGGCCGCATGACGGGCGAGGAACGGATGGACCTGGCCGCCGAGCGCCTCGGGGCGGGGGACCGCTCGCTCGTGTACACGTACTACAGCGAGCTCGACGGCGCCGGCCACCGGCACGGGGTGGACTCCGACGCCTGGCGCGGCCAGCTGATGTACGTCGACCGCCTCGTGCAGCGCCTGGCCGGGCAACTCCCGCCGCGGACCGCCCTGTACGTGACGTCGGACCACGGCATGGTGGACGTCCCGTTCGACGAGGACTCCCGGATCGACTACGACGACGACTGGGAACTGGGCGCGGGCGTGGCCCTGCTCGGCGGCGAGGGCCGGGCCCGGCACGTCTACGCGGTGCCGGGCGCCGCGGCCGACGTACTGACCGTGTGGCGCGAGGTGCTCGGCGACCGGTTCTGGATCGCGAGCCGCGAAGAGGCCCTGGAGCTGGGCTGGTTCGGCCCACCGGGGGAGTGCGACGAGCGGGTCCTCGGCCGGATCGGGGACGTGGTCGCGGCCGCGCAGGCGGACGTCGCGATCACCGCCTCGCGCAACGAGCCCAACGAGTCCGCCCTCGTCGGAATGCACGGCTCGATGACCGCCGCCGAGCAGCTCGTCCCGCTGCTCGAAGTCCGCTCCTGACCCCCTCCTCCGTCCACGCCCCGAAAGGTCCCGTACTTCCCATGCCCGAGCTGGTGTTCTTCTCCGGAACGATGGCCTGCGGAAAGAGCACCAACTCGCTGGGGAATCCGCCATCTCACGCAGGGGCCGCCGACCACCGCTGCCCCACGGTCTGCCCGCCCCGAAAGGTCACCCTCCTCTGATGTCCGAATTGGTATTTTTCTCCGGCACCATGGATTGCGGGAAGAGTACTTTGGCGCTCCAGATCGGACACAACCGTTCGGCCCGCGGGCTCCAGGGCGTGATCTTCACGCGCGACGACCGCGCGGGCGAGGGCAAGCTCTCCTCGCGCCTGGGCCTGGTGACGGAGGCGGTCGAGGCCACCGAGGGCATGGACCTGTACGCGTACCTCGTGAACCAGCTGTCCAAGGGCGGCAAGGCGGACTACGTGATCGTGGACGAGGCGCAGTTCTTGGCCCCGGAGCAGATCGACCAGTTGGCCCGGATCGTGGACGACCTGGGCCTGGACGTCTTCGCCTTCGGCATCACCACGGACTTCCGCACGAAGCTCTTCCCGGGCTCCCAGCGCCTGATCGAGCTTGCCGACCGCGTTGAGCAGCTCCAGGTCGAGGCGCTGTGTTGGTGCGGCGACCGCGCCACGCACAACGCCCGGACGATAGACGGTGAGATGGTCGTCGAGGGCGCCCAGGTCGTCGTCGGTGACGTGAACCGCCCGGCGGGCGAGATCGGCTACGAGGTCCTGTGCCGCCGCCACCACCGCCGCCGCATGACGAGCAGTTCGGCCCAAGCTGGAGCTCTCTCCCCGGACGTCCTTCCGGTCAATCACACCTGACAGCCCGCCGCATGATCGTTCCCGGGGTGGTGTGCGTCGCCGGGGACGGCAGCCTGTGGCCAAGTGCTTAGAAGGCACCTGGTGTGTGTAGGGGCGGTGTGCCCCTGACCTGCACGAACGGCGTTGTCCCGCGACCGGTCACCAGAAAGTTCCGCTGTTCTCTGGAAGCCCCGTACGAGTCCTGCTGCCCCACCTGCGTTGTCAGTGACCTCGGCTAGCGTCCGTTCCCACATGCATTCGAGACCGGGGGAGTGTCCGTGGGAGCCAAGACAGGCCTGCTGGCGTACGCGGACGGGGACATCACCGCTGCCCTGCGCGAGGTGACCGAAGCCGACACGACGGAAACGGCCGGGCTCGTCGAGCGGCTGTATCCGGGTTGGGTCACGGAGGCCAGGGAGGGCGAGATCTTGAGCGAAGGTACCTACCCGGCCGACGGACTCACCTACGCCGCGAGCTTCCCGGGCGTGGACATCGTGTGCGACCGGCGCCTGATGATCGACCGTCCGTCGCAGCTGCCGGAGCACCTGGTCGCGGCGAGTGCCGGACGCAGGATGGTCCTGCACGCGATGCACAGCGTGATGGACTGGCTCGCCTTCGCGGTCTGGGAGGACGGCCGGCTCGTCCGCTCGCTGAGCCTGTCGCCTGACAGCGGCGTCATCGAGGACATCGGCGAGCCGTTCCCCTTCGAGGCTCCGTACTGGGCCGGTGACCACCCGGTGGAGATGGACCCGGACTGGGAGGACGAGGCACCGTATCCGCTGCCCTTCCACCCGCTCGAACTGGGCGAAGAGGCGCTCCGCGCATTCTTCGGCTTCATCCTGGAAGGCAGACGGGCACCCACCGACATAGACCCGGACGAAGTCCGGCTCCACGGATTCCGCCTCACGGTCCCGGGCGGTCCGGGACCTGGCGCAACGTCAGGCTGACCTGGAGGAGGCGGCTCAGCGCATGCGCGGTACGACGTAACGCCTTGCCCCGAACGGCGCCTTGATGTCTGGTGCGGTACCGCTCGGCGGCGAACCGGAGCTGTGATGGATGATCGGGCGATGACTCTCGGATTGCCGCCCGCATGGGGTGTTCAGTACTCGGCGTACCTGCCCACCGAGGCAGCCGCCGGGGCGGTCGTGGATGAGCTGGCTGAGCTGCGACACCGCCTGATCGCGGTCCGTGCCCACGACCACTTCCGGTCCGATCCGTCCAACTTCTGCTACGGGAAACCGTCGATGGATCCTGAGTTGGAGGGCTGGTGGCAGGTGTTCTCCCTGGCCGTCTACTCCGGCCACGACCGTCTCGCCTTGGACCCCTTCCTCAGGAGTGAACGGATCCTTGTCGCCGGCATAGCCCGGTCGCACGGCGGTTTCGCGCAAGGAGGCGCTGAGGGACACGCGGTCACCCTGGAGCATCACTTCACCCGTGTCGGTCTGCTTCACGAGCGGGCCGCCGCCGAGGTGCCGCTGCCCGACCTATTGCCGGTGGAGCTCGGACCGCCTGCCGCGGGACCACAGTGGTCATGCTCCGGGGTCGGCCGGTCCGACGAGGTGGTCCAGGCAGTGGTGGCGGTTGCCGAGCGGATGTACGGGGGTGCCGAGGCCATCCCGGATGTCGCCGACTGGCTGCTCGACGAGGAGTTCGCCTTCGGGGAGCCCTACGAGTCCACGGGTGAGTTCCTGGGGGACCTGGCGGATGCCGTTGCCCACCAAGGCACCTGCACCGACTCCACGGTCGAGGCAGTTCCGTTCCTGGCCGCCCTGATCCGCGACGCCGGGGTCCCAGGGGGAACACGAGTCGTCCTGCTGGGCGACCTGCTGCGTCTCGCCGTCACCGGCCGCGCGACCGCTGCCTCCCTGGCCGACCGAATCACTGCCCTCGGTAACGTCTGGGAAGAACCTGCCGCCGACTGCATGACACGCCGAGCCATCGCCCGCGAAATGCCGGTTCTGTTGGCGAACTGGGAGGTGGAGAGCGACGCCGCGCGGTTCGTTCTCGCTGCCTTGGCCGCTGCTGTGGCTTCCGACGGCGACCCTCTCGTGACTGGTCTGCAGCTGGCAGCTCTCCCTGCCCCGGTCGGCACGGCCCGCGCCGACATCGTGGCGCTCGTGGAAGAGCTTCTCCATGGTGACCATGCCGGCTTGCGGAGCGCGCTGGACCGTCTGGCCGCCTGGCGGCTGGGCATTGTGGAACAATCCCAGAACCCCCATGTGGCCCTTCGGGACCTGGCCCTGTCTGTCCTGCCGGACCTTGTGATGTCGGACGTGGGTCCAGCCGTCTACCGCTGACCGGCCCTTGATATCGCGGCGACCACCGCTTCCAGCGGCTGTCTACGCCGCAGATCCTCGTCACGTGCTGCTGCGTCGGCAGGTTGTGCGTGACGACCCCGTGGGCGACATCGTCGGTCAACTCGACACGTACTGCCTGGGCCATCCGCCGGCCGTCGCCCAGCTGCACCATGAACCCGAACGACTTGCCGGGGACCGGATCGCGGTAGACCTTGACAGCCACCTGGTGTTCTCGGAGGAAGAGCTGCTTGCCCTCGTCGTCCCGCGAGTTCCAGATGTCCGCGAAGGTGCGGCCGGTCAGGGCGAACTTCCCTCGCTGCTCCTCGTACTCCGCGAGCTGGGTGCGAAGCCGCGACAGCTTCGCGGACTGCGAGTTCAGCAGGCTGTTGGGCTGGATCCGCGAGAGCCACGTGGGCTCGCCCCGGGTGGCTAGGTCCTTCGAGATGGAGCGCAGACTCTCGCCGTCCAAGATCTTCTTCGCGATCTCCTGGGCGAGCTCTATGTAGTGGGGGAGTGCTTCGAGTCGCTTCCCTTTGCCCTTGCCCACCTGGACGATCTCGTAGCCGAAGGGCGGGAGGCCGGCCACCCACATGCCGGAGGCGAGCCGGGTCTGCACGGCGTCGAGTGCCCGGGACCGGATCGTGTCCAACTCTCCCTCGGCGAAGACGGCGAGGATCTGGGCGAGCATCTTGCCCATGGGGGTGGACATGTCGATCCCCTCCTGGGTCGACACGATGATCTTGCCGTTCTCCTGGCACCACTGGACGATCTCGCTGAAGTGGGCGACCCGGCGACTCAGCCGGTCGATCTTCATGACGCAGAGCGCGTCCCAGAGACCCTTGTGCTCGTCGTCGAACCACTTGCCGAGGTCGGGGCGCTTGAATGCGCGGGGGCTGCAGGGCGTCATGTTCACGCGTGACGACCGGGCGGGCGAGGGCAAGCTCTCGTCCCGCCCGGGCCTGGTGACGGAGGCGGTCGAGGCGCCGGAGGGCATGGACCTGTACGCGTACCTCGTGAACCAGTTCTCCAAGGGCGGCAGGGTCGACTACGTGATCGTGGACGAGGCGCAGTTCTTGTCCCCGGAGCAGATCGACCAGTTGGCCCGGATCGTGGACGACCTAAACCTGGACGTCTTCGCCTTTGGCATCACGACGGACTTCCGCACGAAGCTGTTCCCGGGCTCCCAGCGCCTGATCGAGCTGGCCGGCCGCGTTGAGCAGCTCCAGGTCGAAGCCCTGTGCTGGTGCGGAGCCCGAGCCACCCACAACGCCCGGACGATAGACGGCGAGATGGTGGTCGAAGGTGCCCAGGTCGTCGTCGGCGACGTGAACCGCCCGGCGGAGGAGATCGGTTACGAGGTCCTCTGCCGCCACCACCGCAAGCAGATGACGAGCGCGGCGTCCAAGGCAGGTGCCCTCTCCCCGGACGTCCTCCCGGTCAACCACGGCTGACCGCCGGGCGGCACGTGCCTCCTACTGGAAGCTGAGTCGGTGCGGGTGCGCCGGGGTGGTGGGGCAGGTGTGGACGCGCATGAGGCCGCGGCCGAGGTAGACGCCGGTGGGGTCGCTGATGTGGCTGTCCGGCAGGCAGTCCTTGTCCTCCAGCGGGATCCAGCTCTCCGAGGCCCCGTCCCCTTCAGTGACGTCCACCGTGAGCAACGGAGGCATAGGTGCTCCACAGACTCCGCAATCGATGTGCGCCGGGTCGGTGAGGTGCCACGAGGCGAAGCCGCCGACCTTCCAGCCGGGCGCGATGGACAGATCACCCCGGTAGGTCACCTCCTCATCCTCGTCAGCGCGCGCGGCGGCCATGGCAGCCTCGTACTCCTCGTACGTGTCGAAGCCGGAGGGGGCGGAGGAGTCGAAGGCGTCATCGTCCTCTTCGTCGTCTCCCACCTCCCACACTTCGATGGCCTCTTGAAGGTCCTCGTCCAGCAGACCCTCGTACTCGTGCTCCACCACTTGCTCGGGATGGAGCACGCACGTGTTCGGGACGCATTCGGCCCTGCCCACCACTACGGGTTCCGGGATCACGGCGAGGGCCTCGCCCACGTCCTGGGAGCGCCGCCACGTCAGCACAACCTCGATGGTCCGGTCGGGGCCGTGCACTTCGAAAGGACACCAGAGGACCTGGAGCAGGTCACAACCGTCCGGTCCGGTCAGGTCGGGGATGTCGCGGACGAAGAGCTGCGCGGCGGCGAGCAGCGGAATCGGGTCCGCGTCTGCGATCCGCGGGGCGTGCCGTCCTGGCTGGAGGGTGTCCAAGACCCCCCGTTCCGCAGCGGTAGGACCCGACCCGGGAGAGCGGTGCCGTGCCTCGTCGAGGATCTGTCGCTGGAGGCGCACGTCCGACAGACGGTGCCCGCTGCCCTTGGGATGGACGGCGGTGCACACGGGCCACGGTTCGTCGGCGGGCCACAGGAGCGGGCCGGCTACCGAGCTGTCGTCAGCCTTCGGGGCGCCGGGGCGCGGGTGAAGGCGCGTGCTGGTACGGCGGTAGTCGCCGAGGGCGGGGAACAGGGCCTCGGCGTCGACCGGGCGGGGCGGTGTGGTGCGGGTCAAGCGATCCTCACTTGCTGTTCGGGGTCGGTGCTACACCCCGCACCGAGAGGCGCCCCGGCGGTCCGGGGCGGTCATCGTACGCGGGTGCGCCGGAAGGGGGCCGCGGGGCGGGCGTGAACGGCGTGTGTCAGGTGTGTGGCAGCCCGGGCGCCGCCCTTCCCCGGTGACTGCCCGGTCCCGTACGGTCGGAGACGAAGCAACACCAGCACCACCACGACCGTGTGCCCGAGCGGCTCAGGGGCCGGCCTGCAAAGCCGGTTACGCGGGTTCGAACCCCGCCACGGTCTCCATCGGCTGCCCGGCCGGCGCTCTCGCCGGCCGGGCAGAGCCGTTCCGCCCGCCGCGAGCCCGACCCGGACCGCGCGGCCTCACGGCCGCCGGGACTGCACCACGGTGAAGACCGCGCCCTCCGGGTCCGCCACGACCGCCAGCCGGCCGCTGACCCCGTCGCGGGGCGGCTCGACGATCCGGCCGCCGAGCTCCGTGACCCGCTCGGCGGCGGCGTCGGTGTCCTCGACCTCGAAGTACGCCATCCAGTGCGGCCCCCGGTCGTGCGGCAGCGAGCGCCCGACCCCGTGCACCGCGGCGACCGGCCGGCCGTCCAGGTGCAGGGTCAGGTAGTCGAAGTCGTCGGAGGCGGTGGCGTGCGTCTGGGCCTCGTGGCCGAAGACGTGCTCGTAGAACTTGCCGACGGTGGACGTGTCCTGGGTGACCAGCTCGTTCCACACCGGAGTGCCCGGCCCGCCGTGCATCCCGGTGCCCATGGGGGTCTGGGCCTGCCAGATCCCGAAGATCGCGCCCAGCGGGTCCGAGCAGATCGCCACCCGCCCCGCGATGCCGGCGTCCAGGGGGCCCACCGCGACCGTGCCCCCGCAGGAGCGGATCGCCTCGGCGGTGGCGTCGGCGTCGTCCGTGGCCAGGTACGTGGTCCAGGCCACCGGCAGGTGCCGGTCCGGCGGCATCTCGCCGATGCCGGCCACCTCGCTGCCGTCCAACAGGGCGCGTACGTACGGGCCGAGCTGCTCCGGGCCGGGGACGAACTCCCAGCCGAACAGATCCGCGTAGAAGTCCTCGGTGGTTCCGAGGCCGTGCACCATGAGGCTCACCCAGCACGGTGTGCCGGGCGTGCGCCGCGTTGCCTTCGCTGCCTCGGTCATGTCAGCGTCTCCTCCGTCGTCCCGCTTGCCGGTGCTGATGCTTCCACCCCGGAGGGCTCGGCGCGCCCCGACCGCGCCGCATCGGCCGGGCCCGGGGCAGAGATGACCGGATCGGTGCGCCCCGCTCGTGACGGGCGTGTGACGCGTGCGCCGCCCCGTGCCGCGCGTGCCGGACGGGGAGGAAGATGGCCCGCATGACTGCGACCTCTGCGATCCTCTCCGCCGCCGAACTCAAGAGCGAACTGGCGGGCCCCCGGCCTCCGGTCCTGCTGGACGTCCGCTGGCAGCTGGGCGGCCCGAACCAGCTGTCGGCGTACGAGGCCGGGCACCTGCCCGGCGCCGTGTACCTCGACCTCGACCGCGAACTGGCAGGTCCGGCGGGGTCGGGCGGCCGCCACCCGCTGCCGGACCCGGAAGCCTTCGGTGCGGTGATGCGCCGGGCCGGCGTCTCGGCGGGAACCCCGGTGGTCGTGTACGACGGCGGCCAGGGCTGGGCCGCCGCCCGGGCGTGGTGGCTGTTGCGCTGGACGGGTCACCCCGGGGTGCGGGTCCTGGACGGGGGTCTGGCCGCCTGGACCGAGGCGGGCGGCGCGGTGACGGCCGACCGGGTGACTCCGGAGGAAGGCGATTTCAAGCCAAACCCGGGGGCCGTTGGGCTGCTGAACGCGGACCAGGCCGCCGAGCGGGCCCGTGCGGGGGTGCTCCTGGACGCCCGGGCGGGGGAGCGCTACCGCGGCGAGGTCGAGCCGATCGACCCGGTCGGCGGTCACATTCCGGGCGCGCTGTCGGCGCCGACCGCGGAGAACGTGGGGCCGGACGGCCGGTTCCTGCCGTCGGCGGCACTGCGCGCCCGTTTCACCGGGCTCGGCGCCTCGGACGGGACCCCGGTCGGCGTGTACTGCGGCTCGGGGGTTTCCGGCGCCCAGCAGGTCCTGGCCCTGGAGGTGGCGGGGATCACCGCAGACCTGTACGCCGGCAGCTGGTCGGAGTGGTCCGCGGATCCCTCCCGCCCGGTGGCCACGGGCCCCGACCCGCAGTAGCCCGCCGCGGGCACCCGCCGCGAGCGGGGTGCCCGCGGCGCAACCGCGGCCCGGCGGACGCTACTCCTGCTTCTTGCGGCGGGTGCCGAAGACGATCTCGTCCCAGCTGGGCACGGCCGCCCGCCGCCCGGGGCGGACCCCGTCGGCCTCGGCCTGGCGGTCGGTGGTGCCGGTCAGGCGGTCGCGGTGGCCCGCGACCGTACGGGGCATCAGGACGTCGGCGTACGCGGAGCCCGCGCCCGCCGACGCGGCGGGTGCCGGCGGCTCCTCCGCCTCCGGCTCCTCGGCCGGCGGCTCGGTACGGTCCGGGACCACGAGGTCGCCCCGGAAGCTCGGGACGGCCTCCAGCAGGCTTGTCAGGGTGTCCCGCTCCTCCTCCGCGTCCGGCATGGGCGCGACGGGCCGCTCCAGCTGGCGGTCGAGGGCGCGGTCCAGCGGCCGGTCACGCGGCAGCCGCGCGATCCGGGGCACGAAGGGGAAGCTCGGCTCGGGCGTCGCCGGGAGGTCGTCCGACTCGCCGATCAGCGAGCGGGCCTCGTCGTCGACGGCCACGACCAGCCGGCGCGGCGGGTCGTACGTCCAGCTCGCCGAGTGCGGTTCGCCGGCGACCAGGTAGACCAGGAGGACTTCCCAGGTGCCGTCGTCGCGGCGCCACGAGTCCCACTGGACGGATTCCTTCTCGGCGCCGCGCAGCGTCAGCCGCTCCTGCACGGCCTCGCCGAGCTGGGGTCCGGTGTTCTCGCCGGGCCGGCGCACGGGTGTCTTGCGGGCCCGCTCGGCCATGAAGGCGCGCTCGGCGAGCACGGGGCCCTCGAAGCGGCGTACGCGGTCGACGGGGATGCCGGCGAGCTGGGCGACCTCCTCCGCGGAGGCACCGGCCCGTATGCGGGCCTGGATGTCGCGGGGGCGGAGGTGGCTCTCGACCTCGATCTCGATCTGGTTCAGCCGCGCGCGGTCGTTGCGCACGGCGGCCCGCAGCCGCTCGTCGATCGGAAGCGTGTACTCCGTGCTGTCCCCAGCTTTGAGCACCAGTCGTGTGCCGTCATTTGAGACGGCCACGACACGCAGTTCGGGCATGGGGACCTCCCGGGTGGTGCCTGCCGACGTCACGTGCGTCGCTGCTTCCGCTAGTCGAGTGTGGCCTGCCCGGGTGCAGCCTGCCACAACCTTGCCGAGTTAAACCGGCGTGTCGGGCATGCGCCCTTGATCGCCGTCATGGCACGGTTACCTGTTGGGCACGCACAGTGACCGAACGGTTACTGTGCGCAGCAGGCGCCCGTGCAATACCGCGGCATCACCGGTCTTTGAGTGCCGTTTTCCATCAGCCGGCCCCCCTCTCCCGAGTCCGGACATCCGAAAGGAAGGACGGCCCCAGGGCTCGTCACAGTACTCCATTCGGGCCACCTGGGTGGACCGCCGCGCCGCCGAAGTTCTCGCCGGTGGCGGGAGTTGGGCTGCCCTGTGTCGGCTCCGACCTGCGCGGGTGTCCGCTCACAGGTGTCCTGCTTCACAGAATCCCCCGAAACGGAACTAATCGTTTCGCCCAGGTGTCAGTAACTCCTGTAAGGGATGACGCGCGAGAGGCAGGACACGCAGGGGATGGCGATGGGTCAGAAGGCTACGCAGGACGTCGAACCGGAGACGAAGAAGCTCGACCTGAGCGTCGCTCAGGTGGCCGGGACCTCGCTCGCGACGGTCGCGGCGGCGGTGCTCGCCTCGCAGCTCGGGGTCTACGGGACGATCGGCGGGGCGGCGGTGGTCAGCGTGGTCGCCACCGCGGGCGGACCCGTCATCCAGCACTTCTTCCGGCGCACCGGCGACCAGCTGCGCGAGACCGTACGGCCCGGAGCCCGGCAGGTGCCGCTCCTCGCGAAGTCCTCCGCGGACGGGAAACCGCCCGCGGAGGAGAAGCTGCCCGACGGAACGATCCTGCTGCGCGCGGTCCCGGCCGGCCCCGAACCCGACGGGGACTTCGGGCAGGCCACCGTCCACGGCACTCGCGTACGCGGATGGAAGCGCACGGCCGTCGCCGCCGGAGCCGCCTTCGCGATAGCGATGGGCGGACTCGGGACCTACGAGGCCATCGCCGGAACCTCCGTCAGCTCCGACGGCCGCACCCTGCTCACCGGCGGCGCGGGCACGGCCCGCGACCACAAGGACGAGGACCGCAAGCAGGACCCCGGCACCGGCGGCAAGGGCCGCGAGGGCGGGGGGACCCCGGAGCCCGGTACGCCCTCGCCCCACCCCTCCGGCTCCCGGAGCGGCGGCGAGAGCGGCGGCCGGAGCCCGAGCCCCGGGCCGGACACCTCGCCCTCCGGCACCCCGAGCCCGCCCGTCAGCCCGAGCCCGCCGCCCGTGACCCCGAGCGCGCCGGTCGGTCCGAGCACCAAGCCCTCGGACCCGGCCACCCCGGGCGCCGCGACCCCGCCGGCCCCGCCCGCGGGCGGCGGGACCGGCCGCCCGAGCGGCTCCTGAGGGGGCGTGGCCCTGACGGGGCGTGGTCCAAGCAGGGCGTGGTCCAAGCAGGGCGTGCGCCTGACGGGGCATGCGCTCCGGCTCACGCGCCGAGGACGCGCCGCAGGTAGTCGTTGCCGAACACCCGCTCCGGGTCCAGCCGGTCCCGGAGCGCGGTGAACTCGCCGAACCGCGGGTACACCCGTGCGAAGTACTCCGCGTCCCGGGTGTGCACCTTGCCCCAGTGCGGGCGGCCGCCGTGCGCGGTGAAGACGCGCTCGGCCGCCGTGAAGTACGCCTGGTACGGCGTGCCCCGGTACATGTGCACCGCGATGTACGCCGTCTCGCGCCCCGAGGCCGTCGACAGCGTGATGTCGTCCGCCGGAGCCGTCCGCACCTCCACCGGGAAGCTGATCCGCAGGTCCGAGCGGTCCACCACGGCCCGCAGTTCCCGCAGCGCCGCGACGAGCTGCCCGCGCGGGAGGGCGTACTCCATCTCCACGAAGCGCACCCGGCGCGGGCTGGTGAACACCTTGTACGGAATGTCCGTGTAGGTGCGCGCCGACAGGGCGCGGCTGGCGACGCGGGCGATGGACGGGATGGCCGCCGGGACCCCGCGGCCGATCGAGTTGACGGCCTGGAAGACGCCGTTGGACAGCAGCTCGTCCTCGATCCAGGCGCTCACCGGGCCGGGCGGGGCGGCCGGGCCCTGGCTGCGGTTGTTCCGCTTGGTGTTGCAGTTGCCGGTGTGCGGGAACCAGTAGAACTCGAAGTGCTCGTTCTCCGCGACGTGCTCGTCGAACTCCGAGGTCACCCGCTCGAAGCCCATCGGCTCCTCGCGGGCGGTGAGGAAGAACAGCGGCTCCACGGCGAGGGTGATCGCCGTGAGGACGCCGAGCGCCCCGATGCCCAGCCGGGCCGCCGCGAAGACCTCGGGGTTCTCCTCGCGGGAGCAGGTCAGCAGCCGGCCGTCCGCGGTGACCAGCTCCAGGCCGCGGATCTGGGCGGCGATCGAGGCCGAGTCGCGGCCGGTGCCGTGGGTACCGGTGCTGGTCGCGCCGGAGACCGTCTGCTCCATGATGTCGCCCATGTTGGTGAGCGACAGGCCCTCGGCCGCCAGGGCCCGGTTGAGGTCCTTCAGGACCGTGCCCGCCGCCACCGTGACGGTGCCCGCGGCCCGGTCGATCCGCTTGATCCCGGCCAGCGCCTGGGGGCGTACGAGCACCCCGTCCGTCGCGGCTGCCGCGGTGAAGGAGTGGCCGGTGCCGACCGCCTTCACCCGCAGCCCCTGCTCGGCGGCCCGGCGGACCACCTTCTGGAGCTCCCCGACCGAGGCCGGGGTCACCACGCGGGCGGGTGTGGCGGTGACGTTCCCCGCCCAGTTGCGCCACGCGGTCGCCCCGCGGCTCTTCCCTGCTGTCGCCGTCCCCATCGGTAGCTGGCTCCTCCCCTTGCGCCGGCTTCGTCAGCCGGCGGTATCCCGCGAACGCAACCGCCGCCGCGGCCGTCCCCGCCGCGACGGAGACGACGTACCCGCGCCGCGTGCCGGCCGCGAGGCCGGTGCTGACCCAGGTCATGCCCTCGGCCGGCTTCGCGCGGGGTACGTGCGCCTCGATCAGGGCCATCGTCGTGATCATCGTGGGAGCGACGGCGAGGCCCGGGACGAAGAGCGCCACGGCCAGAAACGGAAGGTTCCCGGCCAGTAGGAGGGGGATCATACTCACGGCCCTCGCACATACGCCCAGGGGCCGCCGCAGTTCGTCGCGGCCGGTGTGGTGCGGCGAGCCGAAGACGATTCAGGCGATACGGGACCCCAGCGCCCAGACCGCCAGGACGAAGCCCGCCGAGGACGTGGCGCCCCGCCGCCGGGCCCGTTTCCCGCCCGCGGCCGCCGGGTGGCAGGATTCCCGGTATGTCAGACCAGCTCCTCCCGCCTTCCGGCGGACCCGCCGCCCCTTACGACGCCCTGCTGCTGCTGTCCTTCGGCGGCCCCGAAGGGCCCGACGACGTGGTGCCGTTCCTGGAGAACGTGACCCGCGGGCGGGGCATCCCGCGCGAACGGCTGAAGGAGGTCGGGCAGCACTACTTCGGTTTCGGCGGGGTGAGTCCGATCAACGGGCAGAACCGTGAGCTGCTGGACGCGCTCCGCAAGGACTTCGCGGAGCACGGAGTGGACCTGCCGGTGTACTGGGGCAACCGGAACTGGGCTCCGTACCTGACCGACGTGCTGCGGGAGATGGCGGCGGACGGGCGCCGCCGGATCGCGGTGCTGGCGACCAGCGCGTACGCCTCGTACTCGGGCTGCCGGCAGTACCGGGAGAACCTGGCCGACGCGCTGGCCGTGCTGGCCGGGGAGGGCGTGGAGCCGCCTCGGGTGGACAAGCTGCGGCACTACTTCAACCACCCCGGTTTCGTGCGGCCGATGATCGACGGGGTGCTGGCCTCGCTGGCGTCGCTGCCGCCCGAGGCACGGGCCGGGGCGCACCTGGTGTTCACCACGCACTCCATTCCGACGGCGGCCGCGGACGCCTCGGGGCCGGTGGAGGGGCACACGACCGGCGGCGAGGGCGGGGCGTACGTGCGCCAGCACCTGGACGTGGCCGGGGTGATCGCGGACGCGGTGCGGGCGGAGACGGGATTCGGGCTGCCCTGGGAGCTGGTCTACCAGTCGCGCAGCGGGGCCCCGCACATCCCGTGGCTGGAGCCCGACGTCTGCGACCACCTCCAGGCCCTGCACGGGGCGGGGGCCGCGGGGGCGGTGATGGTGCCGATCGGTTTCGTGTCGGACCACATGGAGGTCCTGTACGACCTGGACACGGAGGCGCTGGCGAAGGCGGCGGAGCTGGGGTTCCCGGTGGCGCGGTCGGCGACGGTGGGGGCGGATCCGCGGTTCGCGGCGGCGGTACGGGAACTGCTGCTGGAACGGGCTTCGGCCGAGCGGGGCCTGCCCGTCGAGCGGTGCGCGGTGGGGCTGCTCGGGGCGAGCCACGACGTGTGCGCGGTGGGCTGCTGCCCGGCGCGGGCACCCCGGCCGGCGGCCGCGGGCGCCGACAGCCCGTACGCGTGAGGACCTGAGCGGTGACGAGGACCTGAGCGGTGACGAGGATCTGAGAGGGCGAGGCATGATCTCCGAAGAGCTGAAGGGCGAACTGCTGGACGTGGGCCTGGAGGCCGCCCGGCGGGCCGGGGAGCTGCTGCGCGACGGCCGGCCGGCCGATCTGGCGGTCGCGGCGACCAAGAGCAGCCCCATCGACGTGGTGACCGAGATGGACATCGCGGCGGAGAAGCTGATCGCCGGCGTCCTCGCCGGGCGGCGCCCCGAGGACGGGCTGCTCGGCGAGGAGGGCGCGGACGTCCCGGGGACCAGCGGCGTGCGCTGGATCGTCGACCCGCTGGACGGCACCGTGAACTACCTCTACGGGCTGCCGGGCTGGAGCGTCTCGATCGCGGCCGAGTACCGCGGCGAGACGGTGGCGGGCATCGTGGCCGTGCCGATGCGCGGGGAGACGTTCCACGCGCTGCTCGGCGGCGGCGCGTGGCTGGGCGGGCGCCGGCTCGCCTGCCGGGCGCCGGCGCCGCTGGACCAGGGGCTGGTCGCCACGGGGTTCGCGTACGTCCAGGCCCGGCGGGCCCAGCAGGCCGTGGTCGCACAGCGGATCATCCCGCTGGTGCGGGACATCCGGCGGGGCGGGTCGGCGGCGGTGGACCTGTGCGACGTGGCCGCCGGCCGGCTGGACGGCTACTACGAGCGCGGGCTGAACCCGTGGGACCTGGCGGCCGGGGAGCTGATCGCCCGGGAGGCGGGCGCCGTGACCGGGGGCCGTCCGGGGAAGCCCGCCTCGGGGGAGCTCGCCCTGGCGGCCACCCCGGCGGTCTTCGCCTCGCTCCAGCCGCTCCTGGACGAGGCCGGGGCGTGGCACGACTGACCCCGCGGGGGCGGCAACGGGCCGGGACCCCGGCCGTGGCATGACGGAACCCCGGCCGCCCGAGGGGCGGCCGGGGTCCGGTGTACCGGGTGGGGGTGCGGAGTCAGCAGGCGGGCACGGCGGCGGTGACCGGTACGCCGGGCTCGGTGGTGACCGGGACGCCGTGCTCGGCGGCCAGTCGCTGGAGGTCCTCCAGCTCCGCCTGTTCCACTTCCGCGAGGAAGTCGTCGCCCGCCTCGCGGGCCTGCCGGAGGTCCGACTGGGTGGCCCGGATGCGCTGCAGGAGACCCGCGCTGAATGCGTCCATGGTGGGTTCGCCCCCTCTTCGTGGGTCGGCGACGGCACGTGGCAGTGCGCCGTCAGGGAGTGGATTGGGGTGTGCTCACGTCCTCCCCGGCGCCGCGCGCCCAGAAACCTCGCGAGGACAGGCAATCCTCACTTCCGCCCCGCCCGCCCCTCCGTGCCCCCTGCACGCGACGCCTTACAGCCGGTTTACCGCCGAAAGGGGCAGGATGGGCGGCGCAACACACGTGTGCCCGCCTGGGCCCGGAGGAAGGAAACGACGTGCGCGTACTCGTCGTCGAGGACGAGCAGCTGCTCGCCGATGCGGTGGCCACCGGACTGCGCCGGGAGGCCATGGCCGTGGACGTCGTGTACGACGGCGCCGCGGCCCTGGAGCGCGTCGGAGTGAACGACTACGACGTGGTCGTGCTCGACCGGGACCTCCCGCTCGTGCACGGCGACGACGTCTGCCGGAAGATCGTCGAGCTCGGCATGCCCACCCGCGTGCTGATGCTGACGGCGTCCGGCGACGTCAGCGACCGCGTGGAGGGGCTGGAGCTCGGGGCGGACGACTACCTGCCCAAGCCCTTCGCCTTCACCGAGCTGACGGCCCGCGTCCGGGCGCTCGGCCGGCGTACGACCGTCGCCCTGCCGCCCGTGCTGGAGCGGGCCGGGATCAAGCTGGACCCGAACCGCCGCGAGGTGTTCCGCGAGGGCAGGGAGGTGCAGCTGGCGCCGAAGGAGTTCGCGGTGCTGGAGGTCCTCATGCGCAGCGAGGGGACCGTCGTCTCCGCGGAGCAGCTGCTGGAGAAGGCCTGGGACGAGAACACCGACCCCTTCACCAACGTCGTGCGGGTCACCGTCATGACCCTGCGGCGCAAGCTGGGCGAGCCGCCCGTCATCGTGACCGTACCCGGTTCCGGATACCGGATCTGATGCGCGTGGCAGCCAGTCCGGCGCCACCGCCCGCGCCGCCGAAACCCACCTGGGACCCCGGCCAGCCCGAGGGTCCCTTCCCGTGGCTGCGGCCGACCATCCGCATACGCCTGACGCTGCTGTACGGCGGGATGTTCCTGATCGCGGGCATCCTGCTGCTGTCGATCATCTACCTGCTCGCGGCGCAGGCCCTGCGCGAGGGCAACGCGCTCCCGTTCCAGATCGTCGGCGGAGAGCAGGTGAAGGTCTCCAGCAACACGTGCCCGGGCGTGGTGGGCATCGAGCAGACGCACAGCCAGTTCAACGCCGCCATCAACCAGTGCGTCCTGGAACAGCGCCGGCACGCGCTGGACGACCTGCTGAGCCGGTCGCTGATGGCCCTGCTGGGGCTGAGCATCATCGCCTTCGCCTTCGGCTACGCGATGGCCGGACGGGTGCTCTCGCCGCTGGGCAAGATCACCCGGACCGCCCGCCGGGTGGTCGGCTCCGACCTGACCCGGCGGATCGAGCTGGACGGGCCGGACGACGAGCTCAAGGAGCTCGCCGACACCTTCGACGAGATGCTCGACCGGCTGGAGCGGGCCTTCACGGCGCAGCAGCGCTTCGTGGCGAACGCCTCGCACGAGCTGCGCACGCCGCTGGCGATCAACCGGACCCTGCTGGAGGTGCACCTCTCCGATCCGGGGGCCCCGGTGGAGCTCCAGCAGCTGGGGAAGACCCTCCTGGCGACCAACGAGCGCAGCGAGCAGCTGGTCGAGGGCCTGCTGCTGCTGGCCCGCAGTGAGAACCAGATCGTCGAGCGCAAGCCCGTGGACCTCGCGGAGGTCGCCTCGCGCGCCCTCGACCAGGCCCGCGCCGAGGCGGAGGCGAAGGGCGTGGAGATCCGCGGCGAGCGCGCCCTGGCGGTGGTCCAGGGCAACGGCGTGCTGCTGGAGCGGATCGCCCTGAACCTGGTCCAGAACGCCGTCCGGTACAACGTGCCGGAGGGCGGCTGGGTCGAGGTCACCACCGAGGCGCAGCACGGTCAGGCGGTGCTCCTGGTATCGAACACGGGTCCCGTTGTTCCCGCGTACGAGGTGGACAACCTGTTCGAGCCGTTCAGGCGGCTGCGTACGGAGCGAACGGGCAGCGACAAGGGTGTCGGGCTCGGCCTCTCCATCGCGCGCTCCGTGGCGCGCGCACACGGCGGAAGGATCCAGGCGGTACCCCGGGAAGGCGGTGGCCTCGTGATGCGTGTCACTCTTCCCTTGTGAGAGCCTCACCCCGTGTTCGCTGATGGCTGAACGCGTGGCATGTGCAGACGGCCGGCGTTGTGTGATCGATCACAGGGCCCGGTGTCGGCGCATGTGCGTTCAGTGACTCCGGGGCGGCCGGAAAGCCCGGGAAGTCCGGGTTTCCGGCCCCCCTGATGGCGGGAAATACACGGGGTGGCGTTTGTGCAAGACGGCCCTCGGACCGTGTACGGTCCCGGTCGTCATCCCAGCCAATCGCACCTCCACGTGGGCGGCTGGGTGTCGATTCAGTAACAGACCTTGATGTGAGGCAAAATCTCCGCCTCAGGTCGGGCACAAGTCCGGCCTCTCGCGCGTTACGTGCGCTGAGACACCGCTAACACCCAGAGGGGGAGAGTGAACAATGGCAACGGACTACGACACCCCACGCAAGACCGACGACGACGTCGACAACGACAGCATTGAAGAGCTGAAGGCCCGGCGTAACGACAAGTCGTCCTCGGCCTCGGACATGGACGAGTTCGACTCGGCCGAGAGCCTGGAGCTCCCCGGTGCGGACCTCTCCAACGAGGAGCTGGCCGTCCGGGTTCTGCCCAAGCAGGCCGACGAGTTCACCTGCATGAGCTGCTTCCTGGTGCACCACCGCAGCCAGCTGGCACGTGAGAAGAACGGTCAGCCGATCTGTCGCGACTGCGACTGAGAGGCGACGGCCGTGGCTGGCTCGACACCATTTCGGAAGCGCCGCTTCCGCACATCTGGTGAACCGGCGGAGACGCAGGTGGCGATCACGGGCCCGGAGACGGGTCCTGAGGCTCCCGGCGGCTCCGCCCTTGAGGCGACAGCCGTGCCCGCCGACACCGCCGCGGCGGTGCCGTCGGACACAGAGACCGGCGAGGGAACCCGGCAGCGGTCCGGGGCTCGTCGGCTGCAATCCGTCCGGAACGGTGTACGAAAGGGCGGCGAAAGCGTCAAGGGCGCCGCCCTGTACATCACCGAACGGATCATCGAGAACGCTCCGCGCGTTCCGGTTCGGGACCTCGCGACACTGCGCGCGCAGTTCCCGGACCTCGGTCCCGAGGAGCTCGCCGACAAGCTGATCTCGGGCGCCGCCAACGCCACCTCCACCGTCGGCGCGGGCGTCGGAGCGGCGGCCATGCTGCCCGTCCCGCCCGCCATGCTCGCCGAGCTGACCGCCGAGGTCACCGGTGTCGCGGCGATCGAGCTGAAGCTCATCGCCGAGCTCCACGAGGTCTACGGCCAGCGGCCGCCCGGGAACCTGAAGGAGCGCAGCTTCGCCTACCTGACCTCGTGGACGGAGGAGCGGGGGGTCGACCTGACCAAGCCGACCACGCTCAACCTCGCGCTCGGCGGCCAGATGAAGCGCGAGCTGCGCCAGCAGATCACCAAGCGGATGGTCCGCAACCTGCCGAACCTGATCCCGTTCATGGTCGGCGCGGCCGTCGGAGCCGTCATGAACCGCCGCGACACCCGGAAAGTCGCCGAGAAGGTCCGTACGGACCTGCGTGCGCGCGCCGTGGCCTGGGACGCCCTCCCGCAGCTCCCGCCCCTGGAGCGCCCCGCCCAGCCCCTTCCCGAGGCCACCAGGGCCGCACTCGAAGGTCCCGCCGGCGAGGGCTGAGCCCCGGCCGGCCTCCAGGAGCCCGGGGGAGCGGCCGGGGTCGGACGCTCCCTCCCGGGGCGCCCTAGCCCTTGGCCGCGCGGATCGCCGAGGCCAGTGCCTGCGGCTCCCGGGTGGACACGTAGACGTACGGGGTCGGGTCGTCCGGATCGGTGACCTCGACGCGCACCGCCGTCGGCACGTAGCTGCGCATCAGCATGAAGGCACGGGTGTCGGCCTTGTACGTGCGCCAGGCACGCGACTCCTCGGCGTCCAGGACCTCCGGCTCACCGAGCGCCGCCACCGGGATCCGCGCGTCCCCGGCCGCCAGCGCCCCGTTGACCACGCGCACGCGCGCGGACCCGTACGAGCTCACCGCCAGCCCCGCGAGGGCCGTGCCCCCGACCAGGCCGGCCAACAGCGGCAGCGAGCCCAGCGGCAGCAGCATCAACGCGCACGACAGGCCGATCAGTACGGCGATGCCCCACCAGGAGCGCGGGGCGGTCAGGCGTTCGTCGTGGTGCGCGGAAGAGAGCTGCATGCGGCCAAGCCTGCCACGAGGCGACCGGCGGGTAGGCGCGCGGGTAAGGTCTGCGGCTGTGAGTGGACGAAACACAGCGCTGACGCCCCCGGCCGACGCCGCCGCACCGGTCCGGCACCCCGACGCCCCGGCACCCGGCGAACTCCTCGGTGCGCACTACGAGCACTGCTTCGGCTGCGGCGGGGGCCAGCCGCACGGACTCCACCTGGAGGCCCGCGCGGGCGACGGCGTGCGGGTCAGCGCCGAGTTCACCGTACGGGCCGCCCACCAGGGCGCTCCCGGTCTCGCCCACGGCGGAGTGCTGGCCACGGCGCTCGACGAGACGCTGGGCTCCCTGAACTGGCTGCTGCGCGTCATCGCGGTGACGGGACGACTGGAGACCGACTTCGTGCGGCCCGTGCCCGTGGGCACCGTGCTGCACCTGGAGGCCGAGGTCACCGCGGTGGCCGGGCGGAAGATCTACTGCACCGCCGTCGGCCGGATAGGCGGCCCGCAGGGCCTGGTCGCCGTGCGCGCCGACGCCCTCTTCATCGAGGTGAAGGTCGACCACTTCATCGACAACGGACGGCCCGAGGAGATCCAGGCGGCCATGGCCGACCCGGACCAGGTCAGGCGCGCACGCGCCTTCGAGGTGAACCCCTGATGTCCCAGAACGACAACGCGCCCCGCCATGACGTCGACGTGCTGATCCGGCGCGTGGACCCCGAGGTGCCCCTCCCCGCCTACGGTCACCCCGGCGACGCCGGCTGCGACCTGGTGACCACCACCGCCGCCGAGCTCGCGCCCGGCGAGCGGACGGTCCTGCCCACCGGGGTGTCCATCGCCCTGCCCGACGGGTACGCGGCCTTCGTGCACCCGCGGTCGGGCCTGGCCGCACGCTGCGGGCTCGCGCTCGTGAATGCCCCGGGGACGGTGGATGCCGGGTACCGTGGGGAGATCAAGGTGATCGTGGTCAATCTCGACCCGCGCGAGAGCGTCCGGTTCGAGCGTTTCGACCGCATTGCCCAGCTGGTTGTCCAGCGGGTCGAGAAGGTGCGCTTCCACGAGGTGGCGGAACTTCCCGGCTCGGCCCGGGCCGAGGGGGGTTTCGGCTCCACCGGCGGTCATGCGGCCGTGGCCGGATCCGGGGCTGGTCAGCAGGGTGGGAATGGCTACGCTTCGGTCGTAACCGACCGGGAAGGACAGTGACGTGTTCGGACGTCGCAAGAAGAACGACTCCGCCCAGGACGGCGGCGCGGCCGAGCAGGTCGTCGACGCCACGGGCGCTGATGAGCGGGACGAGGCCGAGGGGCAGGACGGCGCCGCCGCGCCGCGCCGGATGAACCTGCCGCCGGCCCCGCGGCCCGACGGCCCCTGGGACGCGACCGAGGTGCTCGGCGACCCCGCCGACGGACGCGTCGACCTGGGCGGCATCCTCGTACCCGGTGTCGAGGGCATGGAGCTGCGCGTCGAGGTCGCCGGTGACGCGATCGTGGCCGCGACCGTGGTGCTGGGCGACAGCGCCGTGCAGCTGCAGGCCTTCGCGGCGCCGAAGAAGGAAGGCATCTGGGGCGAGGTCCGCGACGAGATCGCCACGGGCATCACCCAGCAGGGCGGCATCATCGACGAGGCCGAGGGCCCGCTGGGCTGGGAGCTGCGCGCACAGGTGCCCGTACCCCTGCCCGACGGCCAGACCGGCGCCCAGCTGGTCCGCTTCGTCGGCGTCGACGGCCCGCGCTGGTTCCTGCGCGGCGTCATCTCCGGCCAGGGCGCGGTGCGCCCCGAGTCGGCGGGCGTACTGGAGCAGATCTTCCGGGACACCGTCGTCGTCCGCGGCGACGGCCCGATGGCCCCCCGCGACCCGATCGTCCTGAAGCTCCCGAACGACGCCCAGATGGTGCCGGACGGCGTGCAGACGACGGAGGAGCAGGAAGGCTCCCGCTTCGGCGGGGGCATGGGCCAGCTGGAGCGCGGACCGGAGATCACCGAGGTCCGCTGATCCCGGCGGCCCCGCGCGGACGGGGCAGGCGTACTCCTGGGCCGGTGGCCGCCGCTTCCGCGACGCCCACCCCGTCGGCGAGCCCCTGGCCGACGTACCCG
>NZ_JBEOXU010000087.1:0-26309 GCF_040296725.1 Streptomyces sp. NPDC002044 | reverse complement strand
ACGCCCGGTTACATTTCGAACCCGGAAGCTAAGCCTTTCAGCGCCGATGGTACTGCAGGGGGGACCCTGTGGGAGAGTAGGACGCCGCCGAACAACCCGCCCTTTTAGCTCAGTCGGTAGAGCGTCTCCATGGTAAGGAGAAGGTCAACGGTTCGATTCCGTTAAAGGGCTCCAACAAAGAAGGCCCCCACCATTCGGTGGGGGCCTTCTTGCGTTTCCCCGTTCCCTGACGAAGGGGAGGTGCCGGCCGCAGCCCGTTCGCACCTCGCGCGAACGGGCTGTTTCGGGCTGGGGGACTACTCGCCCTCGCGGGGCTGGGGGACGCGGAGGGCCAGGATGGCCATGTCGTCCGAGGCGGGCTCGGCCGCGAAGCGCTCCACCGCGCGCAGCACGCGGGAGGCCACCGCGCCGGCGGTGAGGCCCGTGCACGTGGTGAGGACTTCCGCCAGGCCGTCGTCGCCGAGCATGCGGGTGCCCTCACGGCGTTCCGTCACACCGTCCGTGACGCAGAGCAGGACGTCGCCCGGCTCCAGGGTGAGGGTCTGCTCGTACAGCTCCAGGTCCTCGATCACGCCCAGCAGGGGCTGCGGATCGGCCGCCGGGATGACCTCGCCGTTCGGGCGCAGCCGCAGCGGGAGGGGATGGCCGGCGCAGACGACCTTCATCAGGGCTCCGCCGTCCGGCTGGGGGTGGAGCTCGCCGTAGAGAAGGGTGAGGAAGCGGCTGCGGGCGCCCTCGTCGAGGATCGCCGCGTTCAGCCGTTCCAGGACCGCCGGGGCGCCAAGGCCCTCGCGGGCCAGGAGGCGCAGGGCGTGCCGGGCCAGACCGGTGACGGCCGCGGCCTCCGGACCCGTACCGCAGACGTCGCCGATGGCGAAGCCGTACGCGCCGTCGCGGATCGGGAAGACGTCGTAGAAGTCGCCGCCCACGTCGTTGCCCTCGCCGGCCGCACGGTAGATGACCTCGACCTCCATGCCGGGGATGGCGGGGGAGTCGGGCGGCAGCAGGCTGCGCTGGAGGGCGCGGCTGATCGCGGTGCGCTCGGAGTACAGGCGGGCGTTGTCCAGGGCCAGGGCGGCCCGGCGCGAGAGGTCCTCGGCGAGTTCGAGGATCTCCTGGCGGAAGTGCTCCTCGGACGGCTTGCCGAGCGTCAGCAGGCCGATCACGCGGTTGCGGGCCAGGAGGGGGAGCACGACGGTCTCCCCGCCGACCGCGAGGGCGGTCTCGGGCCACGGACGGGCGCCGGCCTCGCGGACCGGCTCCGGCGGGCTCACCCGGGAGAGGAGCTCCTTGAGGCCGTCGATGCGCTCCTCGTCCTCGTGGAGGACATAGGAGAGGAACGGGTCCGATGACTGGTCGGCGATGGTGTAGACGGCGCACCAGGTGGCGAGCGTCGGGACGGTCATCTGGGCCATGAGGGCCAGCGTCTGGTCCCGGTCCAGGGTGCCGGCCAGCAGGTCGGAAGCCTCGACGAGGAAGGAGAGGGAGCCGCGGCGCAGGCGTTCCAGCTCGCCGAGCCGGGCGGACTCCACGGCGAGCGCGATCCGGTCGGCGGCGAACTGCAGGCGCAGGGCCTCCTCGTTGGAGTAGCGGCCCGGTACCTCCGCGGCGACGCCGAGGGAACCGGTGAGACGGCCCTCGACCTTCAACGGCACCGTGATGACCGAGCGCATGCCGGTCGACTCCAGCAGCGGTACGGCCCCCGGGACGGCCAGCAGGTCGTCGTGGACGGCGGGCATCCGGGCCGAGCCGTACCGGTTGGTGCCGGCCTCGACCGGGACGCGGGCGAAGCGCTGGCGGGTCGAGGGCAGGCCGGTGGTGGCGCGGACCTCGAGTTCGGTCTCGTCGTCGGTGGCCAGCAGCAGGAAGGCGGAGTCGGCGTCCAGGAGGTCGCGGGCCCGCTCGACGGTGCGCTGGAGCAGGCCGTCGAGGTCGTCGGGGGCGGGGGAGCCGATGAAGACCTCGAAGGGGTCCGCGGGGCGGGGCTCGGTGAGGTGGCCGCTGTCGACGCCCGGGATCCGCGTGGGGGTCTGGAGGAGCGCGCGCTCGTCGTCGTGGACGAGGAGGCAGACGATGGACGGCTCGCCGTGGGCGTCGCGGACCCGCAGGTGGGAGGCGTAGACGGGGATGACGCGCCCGTCGGCGCCGCGGATGCCGTAGCTGCCCTCCCAGCGGGACAGGCGCAGGGCCTCGGCGATGCCGGTACCGGTGCCGGGGGTCTGCGGCCAGGCGGCGAGCTCCGCGAGCGGGCGGCCGACGGCCTTCTCCGAGGGATGGCCGAAGATGTGCTCCGCGTCCTCGTTCCAGGCCGAGACGGTGTCGTCGGCGTCGATCTGGAGGACGGCGACGCGGACCCGGCTGTCGGCGAGCGGGAGCAGCTGGTCGGGGATGACGGGCCCTGCGGAGCGGGTACCGACCGGCCGGTCTGGAAGGTCGATGCGGAACCACACGTGCTTGTGCGTGGCCGTGTACTCGACGCCCCAGCGGGTGGCCAGCGCGGCGCAGAGCATCAGCCCGCGGCCGTTCTCGCGGTCGGGGTCGGCGTAGGGACGCTCGCCGGGGTGCTGGAGCGGCAGCTCGCGCTCCGGGTAGCGGTCGGCGACCTCGACCCGTACGCCGTCCTCCGCACGCAGGCACAGGACCTCGGCACGGGTTCCGGCGTGCACGACGGCGTTGGTGACGAGCTCGCTCGTGAGGACCACGGCGTCGTCGACGACGTCCGCGAAGCCCCAGCCCTGCAGGGTGTCGCGGACGAACGCCCGGGCGGCGGCGACCGAACGCCCGAGGGGGTCGAAACTGGCAGCCGCCCGTGCCGTGATCACGAGTCTCCTTCGACGCGGTGGGACATCGGGTGCCAGGTTACTTACCTTCGCGGTCGGCAGGGTGCCGTCGTCGGGGAATCCACCCGCAGGGTACGGCCGGTGTGCGATGGTGCCGGAGTGTTATGGCCGGGTTCGGCCAGGGTGAAACACTGGGCAGGCTTGGAGAGCCGGCTCGCGAGGAGTCCGGCGTCCGGTGGAACAGTGGTCGACCCTTTCGGGAGGGACACGGTGGAGTCTGGCGCAGCGGTGCGGCGTACGGGAACGCGGCCGAAGGGCGGTCGTTCCCGGCGCAGTGGCACGACGGAGGTCGATACCGCCGCCCTGAACCGGCTGCTCACGGCCCTGGTGTCGATGCGGGACGGGAACTTCCGCAAGCGGCTGACGGTGTCCGGCGACGGAGTGATGGCGGAGATCGCCGCCGTCTACAACGAGGTGGCCGACCGGAACCTGCACCTGACCGGGGAACTGTCCCGCGTCCGGCGGATGGTGGGCCGTGAGGGCAAGCTGAGCGAACGGCTGGAAACAGGTGCCTGCGAGGGCTCCTG
Source organism: Streptomyces sp. NPDC002044 (assembly GCF_040296725.1). Classification (NCBI taxonomy): domain Bacteria; kingdom Bacillati; phylum Actinomycetota; class Actinomycetes; order Kitasatosporales; family Streptomycetaceae; genus Streptomyces; species Streptomyces sp. NPDC002044. Next base: position 22,942 of record NZ_JBEOXU010000087.1, on the reverse strand, counting down.
GGCGGCCGCGATCGACGCCTCGAACCAGCTGGTGGACGACCTCGCCCGACCGGTGTCCGAGGTGGGCCGGGTGCTGTCCGCGGTCGCCGAGGGTGATCTGGACCAGCGGATGGACCTGCGGACGCAGGCCGCCGAGGGGGCCGGGCATCCGCTGCGCGGGGAGTTCCTGAAGGTCGGCCGTACGGTCAACAACCTGGTCGACCAGCTGTCCGCGTTCACCGACGAGGTGACGCGCGTGGCGCTGGAGGTCGGTACCGAGGGCAAGCTCGGCGGGCAGGCCCAGGTGCGCGGGATGTCGGGTTCCTGGAAGGACCTGACCGACTCCGTCAACACGATGGCGTACCGGCTCACCGCCCAGGTGCGTGACATTGCTCTCGTCACGACGGCGGTGGCGAAGGGCGATCTGTCGCGCAAGGTCACCGTGCACGTGGCCGGTGAGATGCTCCAGCTGAAGAACACCGTGAACACGATGGTGGACCAGCTGTCGTCCTTCTCCTCCGAGGTGACGCGCGTCGCCCGTGAGGTGGGTACGGAGGGCGAGCTGGGCGGCCAGGCGAAGGTGCCGGGCGTCGCGGGCGTCTGGAAGGACCTGACCGACTCGGTCAACACCATGGCCGGGAACCTGACGGCCCAGGTGCGCGGGATCGCGCAGGTGACGACGGCGGTCGCGAACGGTGACCTGTCGCAGAAGGTGCGGGTGAGCGCGCGCGGCGAGGTGGCGCAACTGGCCGAAACGATCAACCAGATGACCGAGACGCTGCGGACCTTCGCCGACGAGGTCACGCGCGTGGCCAGCGAGGTCGGGGCGAAGGGCCTGCTCGGCGGGCAGGCGCAGGTGCCGGGGGCGGCGGGGACGTGGAAGGACCTCACCGACTCGGTGAACACGGTCTTCCGCAACCTCACCACGCAGGTGCGGGACATCGCGCAGGTGACGACGGCGGTGGCCAACGGCGACCTGTCGCAGAAGGTCACCGTCAACGTGGCCGGCGAGATGCTGGAGCTGAAGAACACCGTCAACACGATGGTCGACCAGCTCCAGTCCTTCGGCGCCGAGGTCACGCGGGTGGCCCGCGAGGTCGGCGTCGAGGGCGAGCTCGGCGGCCAGGCGCAGGTGCCCGGGGCGGCCGGCACGTGGAAGGACCTCACCGACTCGGTGAACACCGCCTTCCGCAACCTCACCGGCCAGGTGCGCAACATCGCGCAGGTGACGACGGCGGTGGCCAACGGCGATCTGTCGCAGAAGGTCACCGTGGACGTGTCCGGCGAGATGCTCCAGCTGAAGAACACCGTGAACACGATGGTCGACCAGCTGTCCTCCTTCGCCGACCAGGTCACGCGGATGGCCCGGGACGTGGGTACGGAGGGCCGCCTCGGCGGTCAGGCCCGGGTGGAGGGGGTCTCCGGTACCTGGAAGGAGCTGACCGACTCGGTCAACTTCATGGCGGGGAACCTGACCTCGCAGGTCCGCCAGATCGCCCAGGTGACCACGGCGGTGGCGCGCGGCGACCTGTCGCAGAAGATCGACGTGGACGCCCGGGGCGAGATCCTGGAGCTGAAGAACACCATCAACACGATGGTCGACCAGCTGTCGGCCTTCGCGGAGCAGGTGACCCGCGTCGCCCGGGACGTGGGCACGGAGGGCCGCCTCGGCGGCCAGGCGCAGGTGCCCGGGGTGGCCGGCGTGTGGCGGGACCTGACGGACTCGGTGAACGGCATGGCCGGGAACCTGACCTCGCAGGTCCGCAACATCGCCCAGGTCGCCACGGCGGTGGCGCGCGGTGACCTGTCGCAGAAGATCGACGTGGACGCCCGGGGCGAGATCCTGGAGCTGAAGAACACCCTGAACACGATGGTCGACCAGCTGTCGAACTTCGCGGAGCAGGTGACCCGCGTGGCCCGGGAGGTCGGCACCGAGGGCATCCTCGGCGGGCAGGCGGAGGTCAAGGGCGTCTCCGGCACCTGGAAGGACCTCACCCAGTCCGTCAACTTCATGGCCAACAACCTGACCTCACAGGTCCGCAACATCGCCGAGGTCACCACGGCGGTCGCCATGGGAGACCTGTCGAAGAAGATCACCGTCGACGCGAAGGGCGAGATCCTCGAGCTGGTCACCACCGTGAACACGATGGTGGACCAGCTGTCCTCGTTCGCGGAGCAGGTGACCCGGGTGGCCCGCGAGGTGGGTACCGAGGGCATTCTCGGCGGCCAGGCCAGGGTGCGCGGGGTCACCGGCATCTGGAAGGACCTCAGCGACAACGTCAACACCATGGCCGGGAACCTGACGGCCCAGGTGCGCGGGATCGCGCAGGTCTCGGCGGCGGTCGCCAACGGAGACCTGACGAAGAAGGTCACCGTCGAGGCGCGGGGCGAGGTCGCCCAGCTCGCGGACACCGTGAACACGATGGTCAAGACCCTCTCGTCGTTCGCGGACGAGGTCACGCGCGTGGCCCGCGAGGTGGGCACGGAGGGCCGCCTGGGCGGCCAGGCGCACGTGCCGGGCGTCTCGGGGACCTGGAAGGACCTCACCGACTCGGTGAACTTCATGGCCTCCAACCTCACCGGTCAGGTGCGGCAGATCGCCATGGTCACGACCGCCATCGCCAAGGGCGACATGACCAAGAAGATCGACATCGACGCCCGGGGCGAGATCCTGGAGCTCAAGACGACCATCAACACGATGGTCGACCAGCTGTCCTCCTTCGCCGACCAGGTCACCCGGGTCGCCCGCGAGGTGGGTACGGAGGGCATCCTCGGCGGGCAGGCCCGGGTCCGGGACGTCGACGGCACGTGGCGGGACCTCACCGAGTCCGTGAACGAGATGGCCGGGAACCTCACCCGGCAGGTCCGCGCCATCGCGGCCGTGGCCACCGCGGTGACCCGCGGCGACCTCAGCCTGAAGGTCGACGTGGACGCGGCGGGGGAGATCCAGGTCCTCCAGGACAACATCAACACGATGATCGTCAACCTGCGCGACACCACCTTGGCCAACAAGGAGCAGGACTGGCTCAAGGGCAACCTCGCCCGGATCTCGGCCCTGATGCAGGGGCGCCGGGAGCTGGACGACGTGGCCAAGCTGATCATGAGCGAGCTCACCCCGGTGGTCTCCGCGCAGCACGGCGCCTTCTTCCTGGCGCTGCCGGCCGGCGGGACCACCGAGATCGGGACGGAGGGGGGCGCGGACGGGTCGTACGAGCTGCGGATGCGCGGGAGTTACGCGTACGCCGGAGGGCAGATGCCGACCTCGTTCCGGCCGGGGGAGGGGCTGATCGGGACCGTCGCCGAGGAGAAGCGGACGATCCTCGTCGAGAACACCCCGCCCGGCTACCTGCGGATCTCCTCGGGGCTGGGCGAGGCGCCGCCGGCGCACGTGATCGTGCTGCCGGTGCTCTTCGAGGGGAAGGTGCTCGGCGTCATCGAGCTGGCGTCCTTCACGCCGTTCACGCAGATCCAGAAGGACTTCCTCAGCCAGATCGCCGAGATGATCGGCACCAGCGTCAACACCATCAGCGTCAACTCCAAGACGGAGATGCTGCTGAAGCAGTCGCAGGAGATGACGGAGCAGCTGCGCGAGCGCTCCGACGAGCTGGAGAACCGGCAGAAGGCCCTCCAGGCCGCCAACGCGGAGCTGGAGGAGAAGGCCGAACTGCTGGCCCAGCAGAACCGGGACATCGAGGTGAAGAACACCGAGATCGAGGAGGCCCGGCAGGTGCTGGAGGAGCGGGCGGAGCAGCTCGCGGTCTCGATGCGTTACAAGAGCGAGTTCCTGGCGAACATGTCGCACGAGCTGCGGACCCCGCTCAACTCGCTGCTGATCCTGGCCAAGCTGCTCGCGGACAACGCCGAGGAGAACCTGTCGCCGAAGCAGGTCGAGTTCGCCGAGACCATCCACGGCGCCGGTTCGGACCTGTTGCAGCTGATCAACGACATCCTGGACCTGTCGAAGGTCGAGGCGGGCAAGATGGACGTCTCGCCGACGCGGATCGCGCTGGTGCAGCTCGTCGACTACGTGGAGGCCACCTTCCGGCCGCTGACCGCGGAGAAGGGTCTCGACTTCTCGGTACGGGTCTCCCCGGAGCTGCCCGCCACCCTGCACACCGACGAGCAGCGGCTGTTGCAGGTGCTGCGCAACCTGCTGTCGAACGCGGTGAAGTTCACCGACACCGGGGCGGTGGAGCTGGTGATCCGGCCCGCCGGGGCCGACGTTCCCACGGCGATCCGGGAACAGCTGCTGGAAGCCGGATCGCTGCGCGAGGCGGACGGGGACCTGATCGCCTTCTCGGTGACGGACACCGGCATCGGGATCGCGGCGAGCAAGATGCTGGTGATCTTCGAGGCGTTCAAGCAGGCCGACGGGACCACCAGCCGCAAGTACGGCGGCACCGGCCTCGGGCTGTCCATCAGCCGGGAGATCGCCCGGCTGCTGGGCGGCGAGATCCACGCGGCGAGCGAGCCGGGCCGCGGGTCCACCTTCACGCTGTACCTGCCGCTGCACCCGAGCGAGCTTCCCCCGCAGGGATACGCGCCGCCCGCGCCCGGAGGGGCGCGCGGCGAGCTGTACCGCAGGCCGGCGGACGAGCCGCGCCCCGCGCTGCCGCCGGTCGCCGCGGCGCCCGCGGCTCCGGTGCGGGCCCAGCCGGTCCGGGCCTCGCTGCCCGCCGGCGAGCAGTCGGGGCAGGGCGGCGGCGGCCCGGCCGCGCTGTTCCGGCGGCGGCGCAAGGCGCCGAGCGACCAGGAGCCGCGCACGGCGGTGCCGGGGCAGCCCAACGCGGTGGGCGCCGAGGACGGCTGGGGCGACGCGCAGGAGGAGCTTCCGGTGGTGCCGCGGACGTACGACTTCCGCGGCGAGCAGGTGCTCATCGTGGACGACGACGTGCGCAACGTCTTCGCGCTGACCAGCGTGCTGGAGCAGCACGGGCTGTCCGTGCTGTACGCGGAGAACGGGCGGGAGGGCATCGAGGTCCTGGAGCAGCACGACGACGTGTCGGTCGTGCTGATGGACATCATGATGCCGGAGATGGACGGGTACGCGACGACGTCGGCGATCCGGCGGATGCCGCAGTTCGCGGGGCTTCCGATCATCGCGCTGACGGCGAAGGCGATGAAGGGCGACCGGGAGAAGGCGATCGACTCCGGTGCCTCCGACTACGTCACCAAGCCCGTGGACCCCGACTATCTGCTGTCGGTGATGGAGCAGTGGATGCGGGGAAAGTGACCGCGGGGCGGGCATACGGACGGGAAGGGCCGCCACGGTGCGGCCACAGGGGTGCTGGAGACGGGCGGACGGGGAACCTTCTGGTCCCCCACCGCGTTTGCGCTTCGTGCACAGTGACATCTTGGTGACAGGGTGTGGCGATCTCGGGACTGGGGCTACGATGACCGGCACAAGGACGGACGGCGCAAGGATGCCGTCCTCTGGGGCGGGGCCCGGCGCACAGGCCGGAGCCTGGAGCCGGGGAGGCCCCATGCCGGGGCGAGGAGGACAGGGCATGGTGCAGAAGGCCAAGATCCTCCTGGTCGACGACCGGCCGGAGAATCTGCTGGCGCTGGAGGCCATCCTCTCCGCGCTCGATCAGACACTGGTCCGGGCGTCGTCGGGGGAGGAAGCGCTCAAGGCGCTGCTGACGGACGATTTCGCGGTCATCCTGCTGGATGTGCAGATGCCGGGGATGGACGGATTCGAGACGGCCGCGCACATCAAGCGGCGGGAGCGGACCCGGGACATCCCGATCATCTTCCTCACCGCGATCAACCACGGTCCGCACCACACGTTCCGCGGATACGCGGCGGGTGCGGTCGACTACATCTCCAAGCCCTTCGACCCGTGGGTACTGCGGGCCAAGGTCTCGGTCTTCGTGGAGCTGTACACGAAGAACTGCCAACTGCGGGAGCAGGCGGCGCTGCTGCGGCTCCAGCTGGAGGGCGGCAGCTCCAACGGTGTGGACGCCGGCAAGGAGACGGCCGGACTGCTGGCCGAGCTCTCCGCGCGGCTCGCGGCGGTCGAGGAGCAGGCGGAGGCGCTGACCAAGCAGCTCGGCGAGGACTCGGCCGACGCCGGGGTGGTCGCGACCGCCGCCCACCTGGAGCGCAAACTGACCGGACTGCGGCGGGCGCTCGACGCGCTGGAGCCCGGTACCGGCGGTGGCGCGATGCTGCCCCTCCAGGGCTGAGCCGGACGACCGGCTCCGCCGCCACGCGCCGGCCGCGCGGCTGCCCGGCCCCCGGCGTCCGGGCCCCGTTCCGCGAAGAGGCCCGCCCGGGGAGCGTCCTGGGCGTGCGTCAGGTCTGGCGGCGCGTCACGGCACCGGTGGGGCGGGCGACACGAACGGGTGAAGGGGTGGGCACGCGTGTCCACCGGCGTGCGCACCGGTAACCTCGGCCCCATGGCCTCACGTACGTCCGGTAAGGGTTCCCCGAGCACCGCGGGCACCGCGAAGGGCCGCACCGGCCGTACGACGGCGCCGGCGAAGAAGGCGGCTCCCGCGCGCAGACCTCCCGCGAAGAAGGCCGCGGCGGCCCGGCGCGCGCCGGTCAAGAAGGTCGCGGCCAAGCCCGCGCCCTCACCGACCGGGGGTGTGGTGCGGCTGGTGCGCGCCGTCTGGCTGGGCTGCGCGCACGCGGTCGGCGCGGTCTTCCGCGGCATCGGCCAGGGCGCCAAGAACCTGGACCCGGCCCACCGCAAGGACGGCCTGGCGCTGCTGCTGCTCGCCCTCGCGCTGATCGTCGCCGCCGGAACCTGGTCGAACCTGAGCGGTCCCGTCGGCGACCTGGTCACGATGCTGGTCACCGGCGCCTTCGGCCGGCTCGACCTGCTCGTGCCGATCCTGCTCGGGGTCATGGCGGTGCGGTTCATCCGTCACCCCGAGCAGGCCGACGCCAACGGCCGGATCGGCATCGGGCTCTCCGCCCTCGCCATCGGCGTGCTGGGCCTGGTCCACATCGCCTGCGGGGCGCCCGGCCGCGACGAGGGCACGACCGCCATGCAGGACGCGGGCGGGCTGATCGGGTGGGGTGCCTCGAAGCCGCTGATCTTCACCATGGGCGCGCCGCTGGCCGTGCCGATGCTGGTGCTGCTGACGGTCTTCGGACTGCTGGTGGTCACCGCGACCCCGGTCAACGCCATCCCGCTGCGGCTGCGCCGGCTCGGCATCCGCCTCGGGATCATCGCGCCGAACGAGTACGACGAGGACTACGGGGACCACGAGGCGGGCCCGGCCCCCGGCGACCGGCACGATCCGGAGCGGTGGCGGGCCCGCGGCGGCGCCGACGCGCTGACGGGCGACCCGGCGGACGTCGCCGAGGAGGAGGCGCTCGCCCGGCGCCGCCGCCCGCGGCGCAGCTCGGCCCGGCCGGCCATGGACCGTGAGATGGACGCCGTCGACGTGGCCGCCGCGGCCGCCGCCGCCCTGGACGGCGCGGTGTACGGCGGGCTGCCGCCGTCCCCGGTCGTCGCCGACCTGACCCAGGGCATCACCCCCGAGCGGGAGGGCGCGGAACCCACCGCCCCGGTGCCGCCGGCGCGCGCGGGGCGGCCCGTACCGGCCCCGCCCGCGAATCCTCCGCATCCTCCCGCGACTCCTCCCGCGGCGCCGCCGGCCGGGGAGCCGCACGACACCACCGCCGCGGTGTCCGGGACGCTGGCGGTGCCCGACCTGACCAAGGCCGCGCCGGAGAAGAGCCAGCCGCTGCCGCCGCGCGCCGAGCAGCTCCAGCTGCGCGGGGACATCACGTACTCGCTGCCGTCGCTCGACCTGCTGGAGCGCGGCGGCCCCGGCAAGACGCGCAGCGCCGCCAACGACGCCGTGGTCGACTCGCTGACGAACGTCTTCACCGAGTTCAAGGTCGACGCGAAGGTCACCGGCTTCACCCGGGGCCCGACGGTCACCCGCTACGAGGTGACCCTCGGCGCGGCCGTGAAGGTAGAGCGGATCACGGCGCTGGCGAAGAACATCGCCTACGCGGTGGCATCACCGGACGTCCGGATCATCAGCCCGATCCCCGGCAAGTCCGCGGTCGGCATCGAGATCCCGAACACCGACCGCGAGATGGTCAACCTCGGCGACGTCCTGCGCCTCGCGGACGCGGCCGAGGACGACCACCCGATGCTCGTCGCGCTCGGCAAGGACGTCGAGGGTGGCTACGTCATGGCCAACCTCGCCAAGATGCCGCACGTCCTGGTGGCCGGCGCCACCGGCTCCGGAAAGTCCTCCTGCATCAACTGCCTGATCACCTCCGTGATGGTCCGGGCCACCCCGGAGGACGTCCGGATGGTGCTGGTCGACCCCAAGCGCGTCGAGCTGACGGCCTACGAGGGCATCCCGCACCTGATCACGCCGATCATCACCAACCCCAAGCGGGCCGCCGAGGCCCTGCAGTGGGTCGTGCGCGAGATGGACCTGCGCTACGACGACCTGGCGGCCTTCGGCTACCGGCACATCGACGACTTCAACCGGGCCATCCGGGACGGCAAGATCAAACTGCCGCCGGGCAGCGAGCGGGAGCTGAGCCCGTACCCGTACCTGCTGGTGATCGTCGACGAGCTCGCCGACCTGATGATGGTGGCCCCGCGCGACGTGGAGGACTCCATCGTCCGGATCACGCAGCTGGCCCGCGCGGCCGGCATCCACCTGGTGCTCGCCACCCAGCGGCCCTCGGTCGACGTGGTCACCGGCCTGATCAAGGCGAACGTGCCCTCCCGGCTGGCCTTCGCCACCTCCTCCCTCGCCGACAGCCGGGTCATCCTCGACCAGCCGGGCGCCGAGAAGCTCATCGGCAAGGGCGACGGGCTGTTCCTGCCGATGGGGGCCAACAAGCCGGTCCGTCTCCAGGGCGCCTTCGTCACCGAGGACGAGATCGCCGGGATCGTCCAGCACTGCAAGGACCAGATGGCGCCTGTCTTCCGGGACGACGTCACGGTCGGGCAGAAGCAGAAGAAGGAGATCGACGAGGACATCGGCGACGACCTCGACCTGCTGTGCCAGGCGGCGGAGCTGGTGGTCACCACGCAGTTCGGCTCCACCTCGATGCTCCAGCGCAAGCTGCGGGTGGGTTTCGCGAAGGCCGGCCGGCTCATGGACCTGATGGAATCGCGCGGGATCGTCGGCCCGAGCGAGGGCTCCAAGGCCCGCGACGTGCTGCTCAAGGCCGACGAGCTGGACGGGCTGCTCGCCGTCATCCGCGGGGAGGCTCACCCGTAAGGGATCGGCGAGCAACCGTTTCCCCCGGGCGCGCGTCAAGTTGAACGGAGGTGGTGGCACCGCGCGCACGGCCACGCGCACGGCGCAGGGCCACCGCGCCGGAAAGGGATCTTGCTTCGCCATTCGGATGGCGTAGGAAGTGCACCCTCCGGTTGCTCCACCCTTTCGTCACCCCCCTAGACTGGACATCCAGCAGGTGGCTACACGCTCGAAAGGCGCCCTCGTGTCCATCGGCAACTCCAACTCCCCCGAAGACGAGCGTCCTTCGACCGACGACCGGTCCGAGGACCGCATCGTCGAACGCTCCGTCGAAGGACCGTCCATCGGGACGGCCCTCAAGAAGGCCCGGATCGCCGCCGGGCTCACCGTCGACGAGGTCAGCTCCACCACCCGCGTGCGCATCCCGATCGTGCACGCGATCGAAGAGGACGACTTCACGCGCTGCGGCGGCGACGTATACGCCCGCGGTCACATCCGTACGCTCGCCCGCGCCGTCCACCTCGATCCGGCACCCCTGATCGAGAGCTACGACGCGGCCCACGGCGGCCGGCCGGCACCCACCCCCGCCGCGCCCATGTTCGAAGCCGAGCGCATCCGCCCCGAGAGGCAGCGGCCCAACTGGACCGCCGCCATGGTCGCCGCCATCGTCGCCGTGATCGGCTTCGTCGGCTTCACCGCCTTCGGCGGCGACGACGAGAAGGCGAAGCAGCCGTTGGCGGAAGGTTCCGCCGCCCCGCAGCCCGCCCCCAAGCAGTCCGGCGGCAAGCAGCCGGCGCCCCAGCCCCCGCAAGCCTCCCCGAGCCCGAAGGCGCCCAAGCCGGAGCCTTCGGACAGTGCCATCGCCGCCGCGCCCAAGGACCTCGTCACGGTCGTCCTGACGGCGGACACCGGCGAGAGCTGGATCTCCGCGAAGGACCACAGCGGCCGTCTCCTCTTCGACGGCACCCTCACACAGGGTGAGTCCAAGACCTTCACCGACAAGGAGTCCGTCGACCTCGTGCTCGGCGACGCCGGGGCCGTGAAGCTCTTCGTGAACGGCAAGGAGATCAAGGACGACTTCCAGCCCGGCCAGGTGGAACGTCTCACCTACACCAAGGAAGACCCCCTCCAGGGTCAGCCGCAGGCGGGCTGACCAGGGCCGCCCCCGGGCGGAACGCTCGATCCAAGATCCCCGGAGTGCTGCGCCGCACTCCGGGGATCTTGTCGTGGGGGGACGTGGGCGGGGGCCGCCGCCGGGACGAAGTAGTCTTGAGTCCATGCCCGAACGCCGTACCGTCGCCCTTGTCACTCTTGGCTGCGCCCGTAACGAGGTGGACTCGGAGGAGCTCGCAGGCCGCTTGGCGGCGGATGGCTGGGAGCTCGTCGAGGACGCCGCGAACGCGGACGTAGCCGTCGTCAACACCTGCGGCTTCGTCGAAGCCGCCAAGAAGGACTCCGTAGACGCCCTCCTGGAAGCCAACGACCTCAAGGACCAGGGCAGGACGCAGGCCGTCGTCGCGGTCGGCTGTATGGCCGAGCGCTACGGCAAGGAACTCGCCGAAGCGCTCCCCGAGGCGGACGGCGTGCTCGGCTTCGACGACTACGCCGACATCTCCGACCGCCTGCAGACCATCCTCAACGGCGGCATCCACGCCTCCCACACCCCGCGCGACCGGCGCAAGCTGCTGCCGATCAGCCCCGCGGAGCGCCAGGACACCGCGGTCGCCCTCCCCGGCCACGCCCAGGAGCCCGCTCCCGCGCCGGCCGACCTCCCCGACGGCCTCGCGCCCGCCTCCGGCCCGCGCGCGCCCCTGCGCCGCCGTCTGGACAAGAGCCCCGTCGCCTCGGTCAAGCTGGCCTCCGGCTGCGACCGGCGCTGCTCCTTCTGCGCCATCCCCTCCTTCCGCGGCTCCTTCATCTCCCGCCGCCCCAGCGACGTGCTGGGCGAGACCCGCTGGCTCGCCGAGCAGGGCGTCAAGGAGGTCATGCTGGTCTCCGAGAACAACACCTCGTACGGCAAGGACCTCGGCGACATCCGCCTGCTGGAGACCCTGCTGCCGGAGCTCGCCGCAGTGGACGGCATCGAGCGCGTCCGCGTCAGCTACCTCCAGCCCGCCGAGATGCGGCCCGGCCTGATCGACGTACTGACCTCGACCCCCAAGGTCGTCCCGTACTTCGACCTGTCCTTCCAGCACTCGGCGCCCGACGTGCTGCGCGCCATGCGCCGCTTCGGTGACACCGACCGCTTCCTGGAACTGCTGGACACCATCCGCAGCAAGGCGCCGCAGGCCGGCGTGCGGTCCAACTTCATCGTCGGCTTCCCCGGCGAGAAGGAGTCGGACTTCGCCGAGCTGGAGCGTTTCCTCACCCACGCGCGGCTCGACGCCATCGGCGTCTTCGGCTACTCCGACGAGGACGGCACCGAGGCCGTCACGTACGAGAACAAGCTCGACGCCGAGACCATCGCCGAGCGCCTCGCCCACATGCAGCGCCTCGCCGAGGAGCTCACCTCGCAGCGCGCGGAGGAGCGGATCGGGGAGACCCTGGAGGTACTCGTCGAGACGGTCGTGCCGCTCGACGAGGCGGAGGAGGGCGAGGGCGCCTACGGACGCGCCGCCCACCAGGCTCCCGAGACCGACGGACAGGTCGTCTTCACGGACGGCGCCGGCCTGGTCCCCGGGCGCATCGTCACGGCGAAGGTGGTCGGCACCCTGGGCGTGGACCTGGTGGCCGAGCCCCTGGGCCTGGAGTTCGAGGAGGCGGCCGGATGACCGGAGTCCCGGCACCTGCGGCGGGCGGGACCGGCCGTCGGCCCGTCCCCGGCGCACAGCTCGGGACCACGGCCGTCAGTCAGGCCAGCCTGTGGAACATCGCCAACATCCTGACGATGATCCGGCTCGTCCTGGTGCCGGGATTCGTCCTGCTGCTGCTCGCCGACGGGGGCTACGACCCCGTCTGGCGGGCATGGGCATGGGCGGCCTTCGCCGTCGCCATGATCACGGACATCTTCGACGGACACCTGGCGCGCACGTACAACCTCGTCACGGACTTCGGCAAGATCGCCGACCCGATCGCCGACAAGGCGATCATGGGGTCCGCGCTGATCTGCCTCTCCTGGCTCGGCGACCTGCCCTGGTGGGTGACCGGGGTGATCCTCGGGCGGGAGCTCGGGATCACGCTGCTGCGCTTCTGGGTGATCCGGCACGGAGTGATTCCGGCCAGCCGGGGCGGCAAGATGAAGACCCTGGCCCAGGGAACGGCGGTGGGCATGTACGTCCTCGCGCTGACCGGGCCGCTGGCGACCCTGCGCTTCTGGGCGATGGCGCTCGCCGTCGTGCTGACCGTCATCACCGGTTTGGATTACATCCGCCAGGCCCTCGTGCTGCGCCGCAGGGGAATCGCCGCGGAGCGGGCCGCGCGGTGACGCACGCGGCGGGGGCGCTTCCCCCTCTGGCGGACGGTGCGGCCCGGGGGGCCGCTGGGGCCGCTGGGGCGGGTGTGGCCGCGGTGGCCGCGGAGGTGCTGCGGCTGCTGGCGGAGAGTGACGAGACCCTCGCCGTGGCCGAATCGCTGACCGGCGGCATGGTCGCGTCCGAACTCACGGCCGTCCCGGGCGCCTCCCGGTCCTTCCGCGGCTCCGTGACGGCGTACGCCACGGAGCTCAAGCACCGGGTCCTGGGCGTGGACGCCGGGCTGCTCGAGGCCGAAGGCGCGGTGAACGCGCAGGTCGCGGAGGAGATGGCGGCCGGGGTGCGGCGGCTCATGGGCGCTTCGTGGGGGATCGCGACCACCGGGGTGGCCGGTCCGGACCCGCAGGACGGTCAGCCGGTGGGCACCGTCTTCGTCTCCGTTTCGGGTCCGGAGGGCAGGAAAACGGCCCGGCTGTGGTTGAACGGCTCCCGTACGGAAATTCGTAGGGAGAGTGCACGCACAGTACTCGAACTTCTCTCAAGCCAACTCCGTGAGAATGCGCGGAGGCAGGATACGGAACGGAACGGGGGGATTTGATGTTTGCAGCCCTGAGTGAACACGACATCGCTCCCCGCACGGCCGCGGCGCGAGGCGGTACGGTGGGGCGTGAAGGATGCGGCTACACGGTCAGAGGAGGGAGCCACCGATGATTCTGCTCCGTCGCCTGCTGGGTGACGTGCTGCGTCGGCAGCGCCAGCGCCAGGGCCGTACTCTGCGCGAAGTCTCCTCGTCGGCCCGAGTTTCGCTCGGTTATCTCTCCGAGGTGGAGCGGGGGCAGAAGGAGGCATCCTCCGAGTTGCTCTCCGCGATCTGCGACGCGTTGGACGTACGGATGTCCGAGCTGATGCGCGAAGTCAGCGACGAACTGTCGCTTGCCGAGCTGGCACAGTCGGCCGCGGCAAGCGAACCGGTGAAGGTACCGGTCCGCCCGATGCTCAATTCGGTCTCCATGGCCTCGGTCACGGCCGGACCGGAGCGGGTGACCATCAAGGCGCCCGCGGAAGCGGTGAATGTCGTAGCCGCGTGAGCGAGCACGTGAGCGTGTGAGTGTGGCCGGAGCCCCGGTCGGTGCCTTGAGCGCCGGCCGGGGCTCCGTGCCGTTCTGGGTGCGGGGGTGAGGGGGGTGCGGGAGGATGGGGCCGGCCGGGTCCGTCCCCGGTCCCTGGGAGGCAGCCGTGCGGCGTTCGCTGCGCATACCCGTGGCTCCGGCCCTCGCGCTGACGGTGGGCGCGCTGTGGTGGTGGGCCGTGCTGCGGCTCGTCCTCGCACCCGCGGAGGCGGGGCCCGTGGAGGGCGCGGTGGCCGTGGGCGGATGGGGCCTGGGGCTGTTGCCGGTGCACTGCGTGCCGGGGCCGGCACGCAAGGCGCGGAGGGCGGCTGCCGGGGCGGCCGCGGCCGCCGTGGCGGGCGTGGCCGGGATGGCGGGCGCCGCGGGGGTGGCGCAGGCGCCGCAGGCGGCCCGTACGGGCGAGACGGTGGCCGGGGGCGGCGACGGCGGGGCTACCACGGCATCGCGACTCCGCCGTTCGGGCGAAGGATCTGGCCCGTCATGAAGGACGAGGCGTCCGAGGCCAGATAGAGCACGGCCTGGGCGATGTCCTCGGGCTCGCCGACCCGGCGCAGCGGGGACATCCGGATCATCATCGCCTCGGTCTGTTCCTGTACCTCGGGGCCGTGGCGGCCGGTCATCGGCGTGCGGATCCAGCCGGGGGCGACGGCGTTGACGCGGATGCCGTGCGGGCCGGCCTCGGTGGCGAGGGTCTTGGTCAGCTGGACGACCGCCGCCTTGGCGGCGCTGTAACAGAGCAGGCCGGGCTGGGCGGCGTCCACGGCGCCGGAGGCCATGGTGACGATCGACCCGGGCCGGCCCGCGGCGATCATGGAGCGGGCGGCCTCCTGGCAGGTGCGCAGGACGCCCTTGAAGTTGACGTCCAGGACCCGGTCGAGGTCCTCGTCCGCCGTCTCCAGGACGCTGCTGGTGTGCATGATCCCGGCTATCGCGGCGGCGATGTCGAGTGGGCCGGCCGCGGCGACTGCGGCCCGGAGCGCGGCCCGGTCGGTGACGTCGAGCGGGTGGACGGTGGCGGCTCCGCCGGACTTCGCGACGAGCGCGGCGGTCTCGGCGAGGCCGGTCTCGTCGCGGTCGGCGCAGTGCACGTGCGCGCCCGCTCCGGCGAGGGCGAGGGCGGTGGCGCGGCCGATGCCGCCGGCCGCGCCGGTGATCAGGGCGGTGCGGCCGGTCAGGTCGTGAGGGGAGGACGGGGTGGGCGTGGGGCCGGGGGGTGTGGGCGTGGGTGCGGGTGTGGGCATGCCGGGACCGTACGACCGAATCTGACGGAGCGTCAACTAGGGGGTGGGTCCGGTCTGGCACTGGGGGCACCAGTACGTGGGGCGGCCGTCCTGCTCGGCTTCGCGGACGGGGGCGCCGCAGCGCAGGCAGGGGCGGCGGGCACGGCCGTACACGAAGAGGTCGGGGCCGGGACGGCCGATGCCCGTGGTGTTGCGGCGGCCGCGCGCCCGGTCGCCGATGTTCGCGGCGAGGAGGCGCTGGGCGGCGGCGGCGATGCGGGGCAGGGTCGCCGGGGGGTCGGGGAGGGCGCCGACGGGAGTCCAGGGGGTCGCCTGGGCCAGGAAGCAGAGCTCGGACTTGTAGATGTTGCCGATCCCGGCGAGGTTGCGCTGGTCCAGGAGGGCCTCGCCGAGCGGGCGGCCGGGGGCCGCGAGGAGGTTCGCCGCCGCCCGGCCGGGGTCCCAGTCCGGGCCGAGGAGGTCGGGGCCGAGGTGGCCCACGGCCTGCTCCTCGTCGGCGGTCCGGATCAGCTCCAGGACCGGGAGGCGGTAGCCGACGGCGGTGTGCTCGGCGGTGCCGAGGACCGCGCGGACCTCATAGTCGGGGCCGCCGCGCCAGCGGGCCCCCGCGGGGAACACGTGCCAGGCGCCGTCCATGCGGAGGTGGCTGTGGAGGGTGAGGCCGCCTTCGAACCGGGCGAGGAGGTGTTTGCCGCGGGGGGTGACGTCGAGCGTGGTGCGGCCGGTGAGGTCGGCGGTCGCGAAGCGGGGGACGCGCAGGTCGCTGCGGGTGAGGGGGCGGCCCGCGAGGGCCGCGTGGAGGCGGGCGGCTGCGCGGTGGACGCTGTCTCCTTCGGGCATGCGGACATTGTCGCGCGGCGGCGGCGCCCGTGCCGGTGGCGTGGGCCCCGGTGGGGCGGGCCCCGGAGGCCCGGCCGCCGACGGGGTGAGGTCCCACCGCCGTCAGGTGCGCAGGCGCAGGCCCCGGGGAGTGGCGTGGAAGCCGGAGGCTTCCAGGGGCGGGCCGTACGGGGAGGTCAGCGAGGCGGCCGCGTTGACGCGCTCCACCGTCAGGGCGGGGACGGTGCCCGCGCGGCAGGCGCCCGCCAGGGCCGCGACCGCCGCCGTGAGACGGGGGTCGTCCGGCGGGGGCCAGGACAGGAGGGTCTTGCCGCCGCGCTCCAGGTACAGGGTGAGTTCCCCGTCGACCAGCACCACCAGCGAGCCCGCCTTGCGGCCGGGCTTGTGGGTGGCCCCCTCCGGGGGCTCCGGCCAGGGCAGGGCGGCGCCGTACGCGTTCGCGGGGTCGGCGGCGGCGAGGACCACCGCCGCCAGCGGGGGCGGGGTGCGCTCGGCGGCCCGGAGCCGGTCCACCGCGCCGTCCATCGCGAACTGCGCGGCCCCGAGCCCTTCCACCACATACCCCCGGCGGGCCTGGCCGCTGTCCTCGAAGGCCGCCAGGATGCGGTAGACCGCGCTGAAACCGCCCTCCACCCCTTCCGCCGCCACCGCTCCGCGGGTGACCACGCCGTGGCGGTCCAGCAGGGTGCGGGCCAGGGCGTGGGCGCGGTGCGTGGGGTCGGGGGCCCGGAGGGGCAGGAGGGACCAGCGGCCCGACACGGTCGGCGGGCCGGTCCGGGACACGGTCGCGCTCAGCGTGCCGTACCGGCCGCGCGGGACGGTCCGGCGGGCGCGGTGGGCCGTCGCGCCCGCCGTGCGGCCCGAACCCAGCAGGGAACGCAGCGGGGCCAGGGTGTCGTTCGTCAGCCGGCCCGACCAGGCCAGGTCCCACAGCGCCTCGGACAGCGCCAGGTCCGAGACCTCGGGATGGTCCGCCCGGACGGAGTCGGTGATCTGGCGGAAGAACAGCCCGTACCCCCCGGCGAGGGAGTCCAGGACCGCCTGGTGGACCGGGCCGGTCTCCAGGGGATGCGGCGGGGGCAGGAGCAGGGGGGCCGCGTCGGCCAGGTAGAGCGAGACCCAGCCGTCCTTGCCCGGGAGGGCCCCGGCACCCGCCCAGACGACCTCGCCGCTGGTGGTCAGGTCGTCCAGCAGGGCGGGGGAGTACCCCGCGACCCGGGAGGGCAGGATCAGGCGCTCCAGCGCGGACGCCGGTACCGGGGCGCCCTGGAGCTGTTCCACCGCCCGGGCCAGGCCGTCGATGCCGCGCAGGGCGCCGCCCACGTGCTGCCACTGCGGGAGGAACGTGGCCAGCGAGGCCGGCGGCACCGGTTCCAGTTCCTGGCGGAGCGCGGCCAGGGAGCGGCGGCGGAGCCGGCGCAGCACCGTCGCGTCGCACCACTCCTGGCCGATGCCCGCCGGGTGGAACTCTCCCTGGACCACCCGGCCCGCCGCCGCGAGCCGGTGCAGCGCGCCCTCGGTGACCGCCGCGCCCAGGCCGAAGCGGGCTGCCGCGGCGGCCGTCGTGAACGGCCCGTGGGTGCGGGCGTACCGGGCGAGGAGGTCCCCGAGGGGGTCTTTGACCGGCTCCGTGAACGCCTCCGGGACACCGACCGGCAGCGCCGTGCCCAGGGCGTCCCGCAGCCGGCCCGCGTCCTCGATCGCGGCCCAGTGGTCCCGTCCGCCGATCCGGACCGAGATCGCGCGGCGGGCCGCGGACAGGGCTGCGGCCCAGGCCGGATCCGCGCCGCGCTCGGCCAGCTCGGCGGCGGTCAGCGGGCCCAGCAGCCGCAGCAGGTCGGCGACGGACTCGGCGTCCTTCGCCCGGCGGTCCTCGGTGAGCCACTGGAGCTCCCGCTCCAGCTCCTCCAGCACCTGCGCGTCGAGCAGCTCGCGCAGCTCGGCCTGGCCCAGCAGTTCGGCCAGCAGCCGGGAGTCCAGCGACAGCGCGGCCGCCCGGCGCTCGGCCAGCGGCGAGTCGCCCTCGTACAGGAACTGCGCGACGTACCCGAAGAGGAGGGAGCGGGCGAACGGGGAGGGTTCGGGGGTGGTGACCTCGACGAGGCGGACCCGGCGGGCCTCGATGTCGCCCATCAGCTCGGTCAGGCCGGGCACGTCGAAGACGTCCTGGAGGCATTCCCGTACGGCTTCCAGCACGATCGGGAAGGAACCGAACTCGGAAGCCACCTGGAGCAGCTGGGACGCGCGCTGGCGCTGCTGCCACAGCGGGGTGCGCTTGCCGGGACTGCGCCGCGGCAGCAGCAGGGCGCGGGCCGCGCACTCGCGGAAGCGGGAGGCGAACAGCGCCGAGCCGCCGACCTGGTCGGTGACGATCTGGTGGACGTCGCCGCGGTCGAGGACGACGTCGGCGGCGCCCAGCGGGGCCTGTGCGTCGTCGAACTCGAAGGCCGGCGTTCCCGCCGGGTCGTGGTCCAGGAGGTCCATGGACAGCAGGTCGGCGTCCGGCAGGCGCAGCACGATGCCGTCGTCGGCGTGCATGACCTGCGCGTCCATGCCGTACTTCTCGGCGAGGCGGGCACTGAGGGCCAGCGCCCACGGCGCGTGCACCTGCGCGCCGAACGGGGAGTGGACCACGACCCGCCAGTCGCCCAGCTCGTCGCGGAACCGTTCCACGAGGATGGTCCGGTCGTCCGGTACGTGCCCGCAGGCTTCGCGCTGCTCGGTCAGATACGCCAGGAGGTTCTCCGCCGCCCAGGCGTCCAGGCCGGCCGCCAGCAGCCGCAGCCGGGCGTCCTCGCCGGAGAGGGCGCCCAGTTCGCGCAGGAACGCGCCGACCGCGCGGCCCAGTTCCAGCGGACGGCCCAGCTGGTCGCCCTTCCAGAACGGCAGCCGGCCCGGCACCCCGGGAGCCGGGGTGACCAGGACCCGGTCGCGGGTGATGTCCTCGATCCGCCACGTCGTGGTGCCCAGGGTGAAGACGTCCCCGACGCGGGACTCGTACACCATCTCCTCGTCCAGCTCGCCGACCCGGCCGCCGCCCTTCTTCGGGTCCGATCCCGCGAGGAAGACGCCGAAGAGGCCGCGGTCCGGGATGGTGCCGCCGGAGGTGACCGCGAGGCGCTGGGCCCCGGGCCGCCCGGTGACCGTCCCGGCCACCCGGTCCCACACCACGCGCGGCCGCAGCTCGGCGAACGCGTCCGACGGATAGCGGCCCGCCAGCATGTCCAGCACCGCCGTGAACGCCGACTCGGGCAGCGCGGCGAACGGCGCCGCCCGCCGTACCAGCGCGATCAGGTCGTCGACCTGCCAGGTGTCCATCGCGGTCATCGCCACGAGCTGCTGCGCCAGGACGTCGAGCGGGTTGGAGGGGATGCGCAGGGACTCGATCGAGCCGGTGCGCATCCGCTCGGTGACCACGGCGGCCTGCACCAGGTCGCCCCGGTACTTGGGGAAGACCACGCCGGTGGACACCGCGCCCACCTGGTGGCCGGCCCGGCCCACGCGCTGGAGCCCGGAGGCCACCGACGGCGGGGACTCCACCTGCACCACCAGGTCGACGGCGCCCATGTCGATGCCCAGCTCCAGGCTGGAGGTGGCGACCACGGCGGGCAGCCGCCCCGCCTTCAGGTCCTCCTCCACCAGGGCCCGCTGCTCCTTGGACACCGAACCGTGGTGCGCTCGGGCCAGCAGCGGCGGGGCGCCGTGGGAGGCGCCCGACTGGGCCATGACCTCGGCCGGGGGCGAGCCCTCGGGGAGCTGCTCTCCCGTGGCGCGTTCGTACGCGATCTCGTTGAGCCGGTTGCAGAGCCGCTCGGCGAGCCGGCGGGAGTTGGCGAACACGATCGTCGAGCGGTGGGCCTGGACGAGGTCGGCGATCCGCTCCTCCACGTGGGGCCAGATGGACGGCTTGTCCCCGCCCTCGCGCCCCTCCGTGGCGGGGGAGCCGCCCAGCTCGCCCATGTCCTGCACCGGCACGACCACCGACAGGTCGAACTCCTTGGTGGACGGCGGCTGGACGATTTCCACCCTGCCCCGCGGCGCGAGGTACCGGGCCACCTCGTCCACCGGGCGGACCGTCGCGGAGAGCCCGATCCGGCGCGCGGGGCGCGGCAGCAGTTCGTCCAGCCGCTCCAGGGACAGGGCGAGGTGCGCGCCGCGCTTGGTGCCGGCGACGGCGTGCACCTCGTCCAGGATCACCGTCTCGATGCCGGCGAGGGCGTCCCGGGCGGCCGAGGTCAGCATCAGGAACAGCGACTCGGGCGTGGTGATGAGGATGTCCGGCGGGCGGGTGGCCAGCGAGCGCCGCTCGGCGGGCGGGGTGTCCCCCGAGCGGATCCCGACACGGATCTCGGGTTCGGGCAGACCGAGCCGCACGGACTCCTGGCGGATGCCGGTCAGCGGGCTGCGCAGGTTGCGCTCGACGTCCACGGCCAGCGCCTTCAGGGGCGACACGTACAGCACCCGGCAGCGCTTCTTCGGCTCGGCCGGCGGCGGGGCCGAGGCGAGCTGGTCGAGGGCCGCGAGGAAGGCGGCCAGCGTCTTGCCCGATCCGGTGGGTGCCACGACGAGCACGTCCGAGCCCTCGGTGATCGCCCGCCACGCGCCCTCCTGGGCGGCGGTGGGCAGGGCGAAGGCCCCCGTGAACCAGGAGCGGGTCGCGGGGGAGAACGATTCGAGCGCGGAGCCGACCATGCCCCCATCCTGCACCCCGGCACTGACAACCATCCGGACCTGGGGAAACGCCGGTCCGCGGCGAGGCGCAGAATGGGGGGACGGGGACGGACGAGGACCGCCGCGAGTGGGCGCGGCACTGGCGGTACCCGGAGCTGCCCGGGCTGGACCTGCTGCGCGCCCGCTACGTCCGCCACACCTTCCCGCGCCACGCCCACGACGGGTACGTCATCGCGGCCGTCACCGGCGGCGTCGAGGAGATCGGGCTGCCGGGCGGCACCCTGCGGGCGGGGCCGGGGAGCGTGGTCCTGATCAACCCGGAGGTCGCGCACACGGCGCGGGCCGGGGTTCCCGAGGGGTGGGCGTACTCCACGCTCTATCCCTCCCGCGAGCTGATCGGCGAGGTCGCCGCCGAGGTCGGGACGCTGCGCGGAACCCCCGGTTTCACCGCCGACATGGTCACCGACCCGGACGGTTCGCGGGCGATAGCCGAGGTGCACCGGGCCGCCGAGGCGGGGAACGCGCTGGCCGCCGACACCCTGCTGCGGGGCGTGGTGGCGCGGATGCTCGGCCGGCACGCGGGCCCGCTGCCGCCGCGCACGGTCCGCGGGGCGGGCGCCGCCGACGCGGCGGCCGCGCGGGCCGTGCTGGAGGAGCGGATGGCGGACCCGCCCTCGCTGGAGCAGCTGGCCGCCGGGCTGGGGACGAGCCCGTTCGCCCTGCTGCGGGCCTTCCGCGAGCGGTACGGGATGCCGCCGCACACCTGGCTGACCGACGCCAGGGTCCGGCGGGCGCGCCGGCTGCTGGACGCGGGGACCCCGCCGGCGGAGGCGGCGGTCGCCGTCGGCTTCACCGACCAGCCGCACCTGAACCGGCACTTCACCCGCATCGTGGGGGTGCCGCCCGGCGCGTACCGGCGGGGGCGGGCCGCCGGCCAGGGCCGCTGACCGGATCCGCCGCCGGACTCGCAACCGCGGGGCGGGCGCGCAAGAACGTACAAGACCGGACCACCGGGCCCTGCGTACCTTCGGGGCGTGGGAGAACATCAGATGGTGGTATCAGAGGCCCCCGACGGGATCGCCGACAAGCCGCGGGGCGCGGTCGTCCGGGACGCGCTCGGGGTCGGGGTGGCCGTCGGTCTGTCCGGGTTCGCCTTCGGGGTGACCGCGGCAGGGGCGGGGATCAGCACGCTCCAGGCCAGTGTGCTCAGCCTGCTCGTCTTCACCGGCGCCTCGCAGTTCGCCCTGGTCGGGGCGCTGGCCGCGGGCGGCAACCCGTTCACCGCGGCCGCCGGCGCCTTCTTCCTCGGCACCCGTAACGCCTTCTACGGCCTGCGGCTGTCCCAGCTGCTGGCGTTCCCCGGGCCCGTGCGGCCGCTGGCCGCGCACTGGGTCATCGACGAGACCACCGCCGTGGCGCTGGCCCAGCCCGACCGGAAGTCGGCCCGGCTCGGCTTCACCGTCACCGGGCTCACCCTGTACGTGCTGTGGAACCTCACCACGCTGCTGGGCGCCCTGGGCGCCGAGGCCATCGGGGACACCAGGGCCTGGGGCCTCGACGCCGCCGGTCCCGCCGTGTTCCTGGCGCTGCTCGCGCCGATGCTGAAGACCTCCACCGAGCGGGCCGTCGCCGCCCTCGCGCTGGTCCTCGGGCTGGCCTTCCTGCCCGTGCTGCCCGCCGGGGTTCCCGTGCTGATCGCGGCGCTCGCCGCTCCCGTGGTGCTGTGGATGAAGGGACGCCGTTCGTGAACGTCTGGATCGCCATCGGGCTCACCGTCGTCGGCTGCTACGCCGTCAAGCTCGCCGGGCTCCTCGTCCCCGCCGCGGCGCTGGAGCGGCCGCTGGTGAGCCGTCTGTCGGCCCTGCTGCCGGTCGCGCTGCTCGCCGCGCTCACCGCCCAGCAGACCTTCAGCACCGGGCACGAGCTGGTCCTCGACGCCCGGGCCGCGGGGCTCGCGGCCGCCGGAGTGGCACTGGTGCTGCGGGCGCCGTTCCTCGTCGTCGTCGCCGCGGCGGTGCTGGTCACCGCGGGGGTGCGGGCGCTGGGCTGGTAGCGGCGCCGTCCGGCAGGCGCCCGTACGCCCGCAGGGTGAGCAGGGCCTCCAGAGTGGCGATGGGCCGCCGCTCCAGCGAGCTGCCCGGCGCCCACTCCCGGCGGTACACCGGCCAGCCGCCGTCCGGCTGCTGCTGCGCGGCCAGGAAGTCCAGCGAGCGGCGCACCTCCTCGTCGGTGAACCAGCCGCGGGCCAGCGAATCGGGTCCCCGCGCGAAGTCGTGCGGGAACAGCTGCTCGGCCGGCGCGTAGCCGGGGGCCGGCGGGTACGCGGCGCGCCGCCCGGGGTCGAGCACCACCAGCCCCCGCTCGCGCGCGAGGCGCCCCAGCCGGTCCGCGTCTTCCCCATGACATCCACCCGACGACCCTAGACACCCGTGTCCGCCGCCGACCGCCCTCTTTCGTCGCGCCCGCCACGACGAAAG
>NZ_JBEOXU010000086.1:0-26362 GCF_040296725.1 Streptomyces sp. NPDC002044 | reverse complement strand
CGGCGGCGTGGCGGGAGCCGCGGGCCGCGGCGGCCGCGGCGGCGGGCGGTGTCGCCTGGACGGTGGCGGCCGGCGGGCCGGCCCTCGCGGTCCTGGACACGGGCTGGGCGGTGGCCGCGCACCTGCTGGCGGCGCTGCCGCTGGTGGCGTCCGTACGGGTCCGCGCGCTGCCGGCGGCGGTCCGGCGCGGCGCGGCGTGGGCCGGTGCCGGGGTGGCCGCCCTGGGGGCGCTGTGGGCCTGGGCGGCGGCGGCTTCGGCGCTTGCGGCGCCGGTCGCGGTGCTGGACGAGGTGTGGTCGGGGACGACGCCCGGCTGGAGCCCGTACGCCCCGGGGGCGTCGGCGCCGGTGGTCCTGCTGCTGGCCGCGGGGGCGGCCTGGTGGCTGTCCCGGACGCTGTCGCGCCCGGGGCCGGCGGGGGCGGCGGCGGTCGGGGCGGCGGTCGGGGCGGCGGTCGCGGCGGTCGCCGCCTGGTCGGGGCTGTTCGCGGCGCCCGTCCTGCTCGGCTTCCCGCCGGCGGCGGTGTTCGCGGCGCAGCTGGCGGTGACGGGGGCGGCCGGGTTCCTGGCGCTGCGCTCCCCGGGGCGGTCCGTCTCGGTCGCGGCGGGCGCGTGCGCGCTGGGCGGCGCCGTGAACGTGTCCCTGGGCGCGCTGGACGGCCGCGCGGCCACCTTCGCGGTCTGGGGCCTGCTGGGCGCGGGCTGCGCCGCGGGGGCGGCGTACGGGCGCGCTCCGCGGTGGGCCCGGCGGACGGCGGCCGGCTGCGCGGTCGGGTACGCCGCGGGGATGGTGGCGGCGGTGGCCGCGGCCTGCGGCCTGGCGGTGGCCTGGTGGGGCCTGCCGGTGCTCGCGGTCCCGGCGGCGGTGGCCGCGCTCGGGCCGCGCCTGGGACCCGTACGGGTGCCCGCGGAGGCCGCGGCGGGAGCGGCCGGGGTCCTGGCGGTGGCTCTGGCGGCCCCGCGGCCCGGGACGCTGGCGCTGCTTCTGGCGCTGGCCGGGGTGGTCTGCGCGGGCGCGGCGGTGCGGCCGGAGCGGCGCGCCCTGGGCTGGGCGGCGGGCGCGCTGTTCGCGGCGGCGACCTGGGTGCGGCTGGCCTCGGACGGGGTCACCGCGCCGGAGGCGTACACGCTGCCGGTGACGCTGCCCGCGCTCGCGGTGGGGTTCCTGCGGCGCCGCAGGGACCCGGATGCCTCGTCCTGGACGGCGTACGGCCCGGGGCTGGCGGCGACGCTGCTGCCGAGCCTGCTGGCGGCCTGGGCGGACACGGGCTGGCAGCGCCCGCTGCTGCTGGGCCTGGCGGCCCTGGCCCTGACCCTGACGGGCGCCCGGCGCGGCCTGCAGGCCCCGCTGCTCCTGGGCGGCGCCGTGCTGGCGGTGGTGGCGCTGCACGAGCTGGCCCCGTACGTGGCGCAGGTCGCGGGCGCCCTGCCCCGCTGGCTCCCGCCGGCGCTGGCGGGCCTGCTGCTGCTGGTGGTGGGGGCCACGTACGAGAGGCGGCTGGCGGACGCCCGGCGGCTGCGCGAGACGATCGGGCGCCTGCGCTGACAGCGGGCGGGCGACGGGGGCCGGACGGCGCGCGGGACCGGGGGAACGCCAGAGGCCCGGAGACGGTGAAAGTCTCCGGGCCTCTGGTCCGGGTGGGCGATACTGGGTTCGAACCAGTGACCCCTTCGGTGTGAACGAAGTGCTCTCCCACTGAGCTAATCGCCCGGACGCACCGCAAACATTACCGCATGTCAGCGGTGCTCCCCGACCATCACTGGTCCTTGATGTCCCAGGGCAGGACGAGCCCGTACTTCCACAGGTAGAAGCCGATGAGCGCGCCGGCGATGACGAGGCCCGCGCTGGTCAGGATGATGTTGCGGCGGCGCACCCTGGGGTCGAGCGCCTTCTGGGCGGCCTCGGTGACCTTGCGCTTGGTCCAGCGCAGGACGAGGTGGGCCCAGGCGAACTCGGTGGCCCAGATCGCCAGCCCCGCGAAGATCGCCACCCAGCCCGGGCCGGGCAGGACGAGCATGGCGATGCCCGCGCCGATGACGGCGAGGCCGACGACGAAGACGCCGACCTGCCAGCTCAGGTGCAGGCTGCGCCGGGCCTTGATGAAGGCGGGCGCCTTGGAGACGTGCGGCGCCTCCTCGGCGGCGGCCCCCGCGGCCCCCGCGGCCGGCGCGTCCGGTGATGATCCTGCCGCGGACCCTGCTGCGGATCCTGCTGCGGACTCGTTGGTCTCGCGGTCACTCCCCGTATTCATGGCGTCGAATCTACCCGAGCCGGATGCACACGTGAATGCGGGTTTGGATCCGCCGTACGAGGGACCCAGAGGTCCGCAAAACGGTCAGAGGGGTTTACAACGGCACCGTAGGTGGCATGTCGATTTCGCCGACGTGCGAATCCCCGAGCGCACACTGAGCGAAAGGCCCTGGCGCTTATGAACACCACGGTCAGCTGCGAGCTGCACCTGCGCCTCGTTGTGTCGAGCGAGTCCTCACTGCCTGTTCCCGCGGGCCTGCGGTATGACACGGCCGACCCCTACGCCGTGCACGCCACCTTCCACACCGGCGCCGAGGAGACGGTCGAATGGGTATTCGCCCGCGACCTCCTCGCGGAGGGCCTCCACCGGCCCACCGGTACCGGCGACGTCCGGGTCTGGCCGTCCCGCAGCCACGGTCAGGGCGTCGTCTGCATTGCCCTGAGCTCACCGGAGGGAGAAGCACTGCTCGAAGCACCCGCCCGAGCACTCGAGTCGTTCCTCAAGCGGACGGACGCCGCGGTTCCGCCAGGAACCGAACACCGGCACTTCGACCTCGACAAGGAGCTCTCCCACATCCTGGCCGAAAGCTGAGCCAGCCCGACAACCGCCCGGCACCGTCCGACTCGGGGCGACGGTGTGGGCCGGACAACCACATACGCGAGTGCCGGCGCTGTTCCCGCGGAAGCCAACCACGGGGGCGGCGCCGGTGCGCGTGGGGGCGGCCGCGCGAGGGGACCCGCTAGAGTCGGCCACCAGCGGCGGCGGCCCGTCGTCGCAGGCCCCGTCCCCAAGGGAGACCCGTGCAGATCCCCCACGACACCCGTCGCGCGCTCGACGTCGTCGTCGCCCTGGTGAACACCACGGCCGAGGCCGACCAGCCCGACGGGCTCGCGGAGATCGGCGCGCTGCGCGGTTTCGTCCGGGACTACTCGATCAGCGACGTGGGCGAGCTCAGCGCCCGCGACCTGGCGGGCGTCCGGGCCGTGCGCGGCAAGTTCGCCCAGGTCTTCGCGGCGCCGAACCCCCGCGCGGCGGCCGCGCTGATCAACGAGCTCGTGGCGACCGCCGGCACCACGCCGCAGCTGACCGACCACGACGGCTACGACTGGCACGTCCACTACTTCGCGCCGGGCGCGTCGCTGGGCGACCACCTCGCGGCCGACGGCGGGATGGCCCTGGCGTTCATCGTGGTCTCGGGCGAGCAGGAGCGGCTGCGCCGCTGCGAGGCCCCCGACTGCCGGCGCGCCTTCGTGGACCTCTCCAGGAACCGCTCGCGGCGCTACTGCGACAGCCGCACCTGCGGGAACCGGCTGCACGTGGCGGCGTACCGGGCCCGGCGCAAGGAAGCGGACGCCGAGGTCTCAGAGCACGAACAGGTCGTGCACGGCGGCAAGCAGCAGCAGGGTTCCGATCACGCCTAGGAAAATCATCAGGGGTGGCTGGGAAAGCGCGAAGAGGCAGCCCCGCGGCTCCTCCGCGACGGGGGCGGGGACCGGTGCGGGAACCGACGGCTCACTGTGCGGTGTATCGAGCATGTCGGGGCGATGATGGCGCAGCCGACGGCCGCCCACCCCTCAACACGCCAACATCCGCGCGGTAGTTCGCCCGATCTCGTGGAACCGGTCAGATGCCGTGCTTCTTCAGGATGGCCTCGATGTCGGAGAAGTCGTCCCCCGCGGCGGCCTGCGGACGCTGCCGGCCGGCGGACTGGGGGCGGGCCGCGGTCCCGGCGCCGAGCGACGGTTCGGAGGCGGCCGGTGCGACCGCGTCCCGGGCCGGGGCGCCCTTGACCGGCTTGGCCGGCTTCGCGGCCCTCCCCAGGCCGCGGCGTTCCACGAGGCGGGTGGTGGCGAAGAGCAGCCAGGCGAGCCCCAGCACCCCGAAACCGGCCCATACGACCGGCTCGAACACCACCTCGGTCGCCCACCGCACGACGCCCGTCATCACCAGCCCGGCCGGGACCAGCGCGTACGCGGCGATCCGGGTGGCCGCCAGGAAGCGCCGACGGTAGGCCGTGAGCGCGGCGATGCCCAGTCCCGCCACCGACGCCGCGGAACAGATGGTCTCGGCAAGCATGCGGCCCTCCGGCTCTCGGTGACGGGCGATCCGTACCCGTCCATCGTGCACCGGGCGGCCCCGTACGGGCCAGGTCGGCGGCCCCGCACGGCGCGATCTCCGGGACATCTCCGGGTCGGGCCTCCTCCCCAGGTGCCGGTCGGAGGGGGTCCGCGGGGGCTGGGAGACTGTCCTCATGACCGATTCCGTGATCCTCGACGTCTGGTGCGAACTGCAGTGCCCGGACTGCCACGCCGCCCTGGACGACGTACGCGCCCTGCGGGCCCGCTACGGCGACCGGCTGGACATCCGGCTGCGCCACTTCCCCCTGGAGAAGCACAAGCACTCCTTCGCCGCGGCCCAGGCCGCCGAGGAGGCCGTGGAGCAGGGGCAGGGCTGGCCGTACGCCGAGGCGGTCCTGGCGCGGACCGCCGAGCTGGCCCGGGACGGCGAGCCGGTGCTGCTGGACGTCGCGCGTGAACTCGGCCTCGATGTCGAGGAGTTCGACACGGCGCTGATCGACGGGCGGCACATCCTGATCGTCGACGCCGACCAGGCCGAGGGCAAGGCGATCGGCGTGACCGGCACCCCGACGTACGAGATCGGCGGCGAGCGCCTCGACGGCGGCAAGAGCCAGGACGGCCTGCGGGCCCGCATCGAGGAGATCGCCGACCGCCTGCTGGCCGCGACGGCCTGAGCCTTCGCGGCCGCGCCGCTCTACACCAGCGCCTTGATGGCGTTCACGGCCGTGTCCCGGTAGCCGAGCGACTCGTAGAGCCGGCGGGCCGGGGTGTTGCCCTCGACGACGTGCAGGCCCAGGTTCCGGGCGCCCGCCGCCAGTGCGGTGCGCTCGGCCAGCAGCATCAGGGCCCGCCCGTGGCCCTTGCGCCGGTGCTCGGCCGCGACGTCCACGTCCCACACGTACGGGATCGCGCCGAACCCGGCGACCTCCAGCTCCCCGAGCCACAGGGTGCCCAGTACGCCGCCCCCCGGCGCCTCCAGCAGGAGGAAGTCCGCGCCGGGCGTCTCCCGCCCGGCCGGCAGCATCCGGGCGTGCTCGGCGCGGGACGCGGCGAGGCCCTGCTCGGGGGTCGTACCCGGGGTGGTGAGGTGGTGGGCGTACTCCCCCACGGCCCGTTCCAGCCAGTCGTCGAACTCGGCACCGTCCATCGGGCGCCCCCGGCCCCCCGCCGGCAGCTCGGGCGGCCCGGCCGGCAGGTCCTTGACCATCACCCGGCCGGTCACCCGGTAGCCGAGCGCGTCGACCAGCCGCCGGGCGCGCTCCGCACCGGCCGGGACGGACACCGCGATGCTCTCGCAGTGCCAGGCGCGCAGCACCTCCTCGGCGGCGAGCGCGGCGACCGTGCCGCGCCCGCGGCGCCGGTCCGGCTCCTCGATCCACAGGTCGCGGATCACCCCGACCCCGGGCTGGGCGGCGGACCGGGTGGCCAGTTCGAGGCTGCCGACGCGGCGGCTGTTCACCCGGACCTCGTAGGTCCGCGAGCGGGTGCCGTCGCTGTTCTGCTGGAGCGGCGCGGTGGGCCGCAGGGTGGTGGTCATCCCCCGAGTTCTACCCGCCCGGCGGCCGCGAAGACAGGCCCGGGCCCCTCCGCTCCGGTCAGACCGGGTCGGGGTCGGCGGCGGCGCGGTCCGCGAAGGTCCGCATGGCCTCGGCGGTGACCGGGCCCGGAGCGGCGGCGCTCTCGCGGCCGTCGATGCGCACCACGGCCTGGACGTCGCGCAGCGAGGAGGTCAGGAAGACCTCGTCGGCCCGTTCCAGCACGTCGAACGGCAGGTCGGTCTCCTTGGCCCCGGCCCACTCGGCGACGAGCGCGCGGGTGATGCCGGCCAGGCAGCCGGAGGCCACGGGCGGGGTGTGCAGCTCCCCGTCGAGCACGACGAACACGTTGGAGCCGGTGCCCTCGCAGAGCCGGCCGACGGTGTTGGCGAGGAGCGCCTCG
Source organism: Streptomyces sp. NPDC002044 (assembly GCF_040296725.1). NCBI lineage: Bacteria > Bacillati > Actinomycetota > Actinomycetes > Kitasatosporales > Streptomycetaceae > Streptomyces > Streptomyces sp. NPDC002044. Next base: position 20,096 of record NZ_JBEOXU010000086.1, on the reverse strand, counting down.
GAGGCACCGGCCCGGTGGGCGGCGGCGAGGGCGACGACGTTCTCCGCGTACGAGGTGGTCTTCAGGCCGGTGACGCCGGAGCGCTCGTTGCGGACCCAGGGGACGGTGACGACGGCGGTGGTGGCCGCGTGCGGGTCGCAGGCGGCGACGGCCGCGATCAGGGTGGGCGTGGCGTTCCCCCGGTCGGAGCCGAGCGGGGAGACGCCGCCGGTGTAGGTGACGCGCAGCCGCCCGAGAGCCACCGGGTTGGCCTCCACCACGGCGGCGCACGCGCGGCGCACCTCGTCGAGGTCGGGGTCGGGCAGGCCCAGTCCGCGGGCGGAGCGGGTCAGCCGCTCCAGGTGGCGGGTGAGCGCGAAGGGCTCGCCGCGGCGCACCTTGAGCGTCTCGAAGACGCCGTCCCCCACGGTCAGCCCGTGGTCGAACACGGACACCCGTGCGCCGTCCGCGTCCCGCAGCGCTCCGTCGAGCCAGATCTTCACCGTACGGTCCTTCCGTTCATGCCTTCGTCCCATGGGTACCGGTCGCCTCATGGGTACCCGACGCTACCCGCAGCAGCCGGGCGGCCTTCAGCTCGGTCTCGGCCCACTCCCGGTCCGGGTCGGAGCCCCAGGTGATGCCGGCGCCGGTACCGAAGCGCAGGCGGGGCCCGCCGGGCACCTCACGGTCGATCCAGAAGGTGCGGATGCCGACGGCCAGCTCGGCGGTGCCCCGGTCGGCGTCGACCCAGCCGACGCCGCCGCAGTACGGGCCGCGCGGGGCCGTCTCCAGGGCCTCGATGATGCGCAGGGCGGAGGACTTGGGGGCGCCGGTGACGGAGCCGGGCGGGAAGGTGGCCGCGAGCAGCTCCGGCCAGCCGGCGCCGTCGGCGAGCTGTCCGCTGACGGTGGAGACGAGGTGCACCAGGCCCGGGTGCTCCTCGACGGCACACAGCTCGGGCACGGTGACCGATCCGGTGGCGCAGACGCGGCCGAGGTCGTTGCGGACGAGGTCCACGATCATCACGTTCTCGGCGTGGTCCTTGGGCAGCAGGTCGGCGGCGGTGCGGCCGGTGCCCTTGATGGGTCCGGAGTCGACGCGGCGGCCGTCGCGGCGCAGGAAGAGCTCCGGGGACGCGGTGGCGATCTCGACGCCGTGCGCACGCAGCCGAATCGTTCCTGCAAAGGGTGCGGGGTTGCCGCGCGCGAGCAGCGCGGTGAGGGCGTCCACATCGGCCGCGGCCGGGTCGGGCAGCGGCGCGGACATCACCCGGCACAGGTTGGCCTGGTAGACCTCGCCGGCGGCGATGTGCTCGCGGATACGGCGCACCCCGGAGACGTACGCGGCCCGGTCGAGCGAGGAGGACCACACGTCGGCGTCGGGGCCGCGCCAGGCGCCGGGGACGGGCGCGGGCACCGGATCGGGACGCACGTCACCGAAGCGCGCGCAGACGAGCCGCCCTTCGAAATCGGCCGCGACCGCCCAGAACCCGGTCGAGTCCAGGGCCGCGGGATCACTGGTGACGTCGCGGAGGTCGGTCGCGAGGAGGCCGCCGAAGCGGGCGAGGGGAGGCAGGTCGTGCACGGCTGCGAGTCTATGACCGGTGACGCGGCGGCGCCGGTGAGGTGAGCGCGAGGTGACCGGCGGTGACCGAGCGGCAGCACGCTGCGGAAACGCGTTTTTGAGCTGGCCCGGGAATCCGCTAGAGTTCAACTCGTCGCCAGGGAGCGAAGGGGTAACACCCCGGAGCGAACACGGTGACCTGCGGACGTAGCTCAGTTGGTAGAGCACCACCTTGCCAAGGTGGATGTCGCGAGTTCGAGTCTCGTCGTCCGCTCGAAGTGGGGGATCTTCCCGAGAACCCCTGCGGCTCCATGGTGGAGTGGCCGAGAGGCGAGGCAACGGCCTGCAAAGCCGTCTACACGGGTTCAAATCCCGTCTCCACCTCCAAGGACGATTAGCTCAGCGGGAGAGCGCTTCCCTGACACGGAAGAGGTCACTGGTTCAATCCCAGTATCGTCCACTGGTCCGCGAGGACCCCCGCGCGATTAGCTCAGCGGGAGAGCGCTTCCCTGACACGGAAGAGGTCACTGGTTCAATCCCAGTATCGCGCACGCAGTACCACGCATCATCTGCAAGACTTGTCTGACCTGCGGCTTTCAAGCCGTGGAACCCGCGCGATTAGCTCAGCGGGAGAGCGCTTCCCTGACACGGAAGAGGTCACTGGTTCAATCCCAGTATCGCGCACCGCCCGGAAGCCCCGGCCGTTTCGACGGCCGGGGCTTTCGCGTGCTCGGCCCTGGCGTCAGGAGGAGAAGAGCATCCGGCCGAAGCCGCCCTTGTGGTGGCCGTGGTGACCTTGGTGACCGTGCTGGCCGTGGCCTCCGTGCTGCGGGGCGCCCCAGGCGGGCGCCGGGGCCGCGTGCTGTCCCGGGTAGGGGGCGGGCGGCGGGGGCGGCGGGGCCTGGCCGTACGGCGCCTGGGCCGTGTACTGGGACTCAAGCCGGGTCAGCGCCTCCAGCTCGCCGTAGTCGAGGAAGATGCCGCGGCAGCCGCTGCACTGCTCTATCTGGAGACCGTTGCGGTTGTAGGTGTGCATCAACGCGTGACACTTCGGACACTGCATGACCGGATCAGCTCCTCGTCGTCGGACAGCCGCCACCGGATGCATGCCCGGTGGCGGGAGGCTCACCCTACGACGGGCCCGCCGACTCCAAGTCGGCCGGGAGGGACGCCATTCGGTCGCAGGCGTCCACCATGAGCCGCTCGACCTCGTCGAGTCCGCGGCGGCCCGTGGCCGCCTTGACCAGGGCGCGGGCCGCCGTCTGTACGGTCAGCGCGCGGGCGGCGGCGTCGAGTTGTGGCCACGGGTCGCAGCCGGGCGGGCCGGCGGCCGGGCCTCCCGCGTCCCGGTACGCGCCGAGGAAGCGCGGCCAGGCCACGGCGTCGAGGATCCCGGCGGCGTACCAGGCGGCGGGGCGGGCGAGGTCCCAGGCGGGGTCGCCGAGGCCGAGGTCGTCCACGTCGATCAGCAGCCAGGGGCCCTCCGGGGCCGGGTGCCGGACCAATTGGCCGAGGTGCAGGTCCCCGTGGCACAGCACCCCGCCCGGCGGGGGCGCGGCCTCGCCCCGGGTCCAGGCGGGCAGGGTGCGGGCGGCGGCCCGTACGGCGGCGGCCTCCGGCGCGGACCCGGCCGGCGCGTGCGCGGGGTACGTCCGGGACAGGCCGCGCAGCGCGCGGGCGAGTTTGGCCGGGCCGCGCATCGGGGGGACCGGGCCGGGAAGGGCGTCGAGGGGGGTCGAGTGCAGGGCGGCCAGGAGGCGGCCGGCCGCCTCCCAGGGGGCGTCCCCGGGCCGCTCCGGGTCCACGGGGACGCCGTACGGCCACAGGGAGGCGAGCCGCCCGTGCACGGAACCGGTGCGCAGCGGGGGCAGCAGCACTCCGGCCAGTGCCCCGGCTCCGGCGATCCGCACGCGGTGCGCCAGGGCGTCCCGGTCGCTGTCCCCGGCGTGCGCCTTGGCCGCGGTGTTCCCGCAGCGCACGACGGTCCCGTCGTGCCGGTCGGCGAGGAGGGCGTACGGCCCCGGGCGGCCGCCGCGGGCCCATCGCGCGAGATCGGCGGGCAGCGCCGCGGCGCTCACGCCCCGGGCCTCCCGTCGCGGGTGGCCGGGCCCGCCGCGAGGCCCCGGCGGGCGGGCGTCCGGGTGTCGTCGTCGCGGAGCATCCGGGTCCCCCTTCCTCCGGCCGTCCGGCTGGAGGACGAGGATACGGCCGCCACCGCGGGGGGATGAGCCGGGGGATGAGAAAGGGTGCCGCCCGTCCGGCTCCCCAGCCGTACGGGCGGCACCCTTCACCTGCCGTCCGTCGTCGCGCCCCCGTCCCCACGGGGTTCGACCGGATGATGTCCCGGTCCGGGCCGCTCTCCCGGACCCGGGGCGCCGCTCAGCGCCCCAGCATCACACCCACGGACGACGCCTGTGCCGCCACCTGCTCGAAGCCTCCGAAGAGGAACAGCAGGAGGGCGGCCAGGGGAAGGACCATGGCCGCGGCCACCAGCGGGTGGCGCGTACCGGACTCATGGCCGTTGAACGCGAATGCCTTGCGTCCCTGCCGTGCGATGTCCGCCATGGTCCTCTCCCTGTCGTTTGGCAGCGGCGGGCTCGTGACCTCGGGAGCCGAGTACTCCGTCCGCCGCTTGCTTCAACACTAGGCGGGCGGAAGGGCCCTGACCTCATGCCCTCGTACCCATTGGCGGGCCTCCATGAGGATGACGGGGACTACCCCGCGTACTCCTCTGGGTGGAGACGCGTCACCGCGCGTCGGGGTCTTCCCGGAGGGGATGACCGGAGGGTAGTGACTTCTCTCACTTCCGTCACTCCCTGTTCACGCGTGTCCGTTCGCCGGCTCCCGGGAAGATCCACTCGGGTCCGGGCGGCCGGCGGCCGCGCCGAACCGGGTCGAATCACCCGCGCGAGTCCCAATCCCCTTGATCCAAGGGCGGTTTGGGCGGGCGGAGCAGTCCGGCTCCGCGACCCCACGCCGGCGCTGAAAGACCCTCAAGTGTGCTGTGGCGCACTGACGATCGAATCCCACGGCGAGGGCGCGGCCTCTGAGCGCGCATGCCGGATGGTCCGTAAGCTGTGCCACGTCAACAGGACGACCGGTCAGCGGGGTGGACATGGCGATGATGCGGCTCCGGCGCGAGGACCCGCGTGTCGTCGGCTCGTTCAGACTGCACCGGCGGCTCGGTGCCGGCGGCATGGGCGTGGTCTACCTGGGATCGGACCGGCGCGGTCAGCGCGTCGCCCTCAAGGTCATCCGGCCGGACCTGGCCGAGGACCAGGAGTTCCGCTCGCGGTTCGCCCGCGAGGTGTCCGCGGCCCGGCGCATCCGGGGCGGCTGTACCGCGCGCCTGGTCGCCGCGGACCTGGAGGCCGAGCGGCCCTGGTTCGCCACGCAGTACGTCCCCGGCCCCTCCCTCCACGACAAGGTCGCCGAGGAGGGCCCGCTCACGGCCGTGCAGATCGCCGCCATCGGTGCCGCGCTCTCCGAGGGGCTGGTCGCCGTACACGAGGCCGGGGTCGTCCACCGGGACCTCAAACCCTCGAACATCCTCCTCTCCCCCAAGGGTCCGCGGATCATCGACTTCGGGATCGCCTGGGCCACCGGGGCGAGCACCCTCACCCATGTGGGTACGGCTGTCGGCTCCCCCGGGTTCCTCGCGCCCGAGCAGGTGCGGGGCGCCGCCGTCACCCCCGCGACGGACGTGTTCGCGCTCGGCGCCACCCTCGCCTACGCCGCGACCGCCGACTCGCCCTTCGGGCACGGCAGTTCCGAGGTCATGCTGTACCGCGTGGTGCACGAGGAGCCCCACCTGGTGGGAGTCCCGGACGCGCTCGCACCCCTCGTACAGGCCTGCCTCGCCAAGGACCCCGAGGAACGGCCGAGCACGCTGCAGCTGTCGATGCGGCTCAAGGAGATCGCCGCCCGCGAGGCGCAGGGGCTGCCCGACGGCCGGCCCCCGGCGCAGCGCGGCCGCGCGGAGCGGCCGACGGGCCGGCTCGCCGAGACCCCGTACGCGGAGCAGCGCACGGAGCGCCGTACCGGAGGTTCCACCGCGCCCCGGGCCCAGGGCGGTCCGCAGAGCGGTCCGCAGTCGCGGCCCTCGTCCTCCCGCAACCCGGGCGGCCCGTCCTCCCGGCCCACCGCGGGGCGTCCGGGCGGCCGCCCGGCCCCGCGGACGACCGGGGCGGGACGGCGGCCGTCACGGCCTGACCCGAAGCTGATGCGGCAGCGGCTGATCGTCTTCGTCGTGGTGACGCTGATCGTGGCGCTGGGCATCGCGCTGGCGCAGAAACTGTAGGAACGGCGCGGGGCGCCGCCTTCGGGGAGCGCCGCCGGACGCCCGGAGGCCGCGGCGCGCGACACCGGGCTCCCCGGGGCCGGCCGGGACTCCCGGAAGAGGTGCTACGCGTCCTTGCGGCCCTGGGCCACCGCGTAGAAGGCGACGGCGGCGGCCGCGCCGACGTTCAGCGAGTCCACGCCGTGCGCCATCGGGATGCGTACCCATTCGTCGGCCGCGACGAGGGCCTGCGTGGACAGGCCATCGCCCTCGGCGCCCAGCATCAGCGCGACCCGGTCCAGGGACTGCGGGGCGGCCACGTCGATGGGCGACGCCTTCTGGTGCGGGGTGAGGGCGAGGAGCTTGAAGCCCGCCTCGCGGACCGAGTCCAGGCTCTTGGGCCAGACTTCCAGACGGGCGTAGGGGACGGAGAACACCGCCCCCATGGAGACCTTCACCGAGCGCCGGTACAGCGGGTCGGCGCAGTCGGGCGACAGCAGGACCGCGTCCATGCCGAGGGCGGCGGCGCTGCGGAAGATGGCCCCGATGTTGGTGTGGTCGTTGACCGCTTCCATGACGACCACGCGGCGGGCGGTGGTGAGGAGTTCCGCGGCCGTGGGCAGCGGCTTGCGCTGCATGGAGGCGAGGGCGCCGCGGTGCACGTGGTAGCCGGTGACGCGTTCGGCGAGCTCGGGGCTGACGGCGTAGACCGGCGCCGGGAGCTCGTCGATGACGTCGCGCATGACGTCGACCCACTTGGCGGAGAGGAGCATGGAGCGCATCTCGTAGCCGGCGTCCTTGGCCCGTCTGATGACCTTCTCGCCCTCCGCGATGAAGAGCCCCTCGGCGGGCTCGCGCCTGCGCCGGAGTTCGACGTCGGTCAGGCCCGTGTAGTCGCGCAGGCGCGGGTCGTCGGGGTCCTCGACGGTGATGAGATCAGCCACAGGGTGATACTGCCTTGTCCTGGGTGCGGTGCCAACGGCCTGTCAGGGGCCGGTGGTGGGGCCGGGGGTGGTTCCGGCCGTTCTGGCGGTTCGGGTGGTCGCGGCCGTTCCGGCGGGGCGGGTGGTTCCGGCGGTTCAGGCGGTGCCGACGCGGACTACCTCGCCGATGACGATCACCGCGGGCGGGCGGATCCCCTCGGCGCGCACGGTCTCCCCGACGGTGGCCAGGGTGGCGTCGACGCGGCGCTGGGTGGCGGTCGTGCCCTCCTGGACGACCGCCACCGGCGTCTCGGCGGAACGGCCGTGCCGGACGAGGGCTTCGGCGATCAGGCCGATCTTGTCGACCCCCATGAGGATCACCAGGGTGCCGGTGAGCCTGGCGAGGGAGGCCCAGTCCACCAGCGAGCGCGGGTCGTCGGGGCCGACGTGGCCGCTCACCACGGTGAACTCGTGGGCGACGCCCCGGTGGGTGACCGGGATGCCGGCGGCGCCGGGCACGGAGATGGAGCTGGAGATGCCGGGGACCACGGTGCAGGCGATGCCGGCCTCGGCGAGGGCCTGGAGCTCCTCCATGCCGCGGCCGAAGACGTACGGGTCCCCGCCCTTGAGCCGGACCACGGCCTTGCCGGCCTTCGCGTGCTCGATCAGGGCGTTGTTGATGGCCTCCTGGGCCATGAAGCGGCCGTACGGGATCTTCGCGGCGTCGATGACCTCGACGTGCGGGGGCAGCTCGTCGAGCAGGTCGCGGGGGCCGAGCCGGTCCGCGATGACGACGTCGGCCTCGGCGAGGAGGCGGCGGCCGCGCACGGTGATCAGGTCGGGGTCGCCGGGGCCGCCGCCGACGAGGGAGACGCCGGGGGCCGACTTGTGCCGGTGCCCGCGGGCGGCGAGCGTTCCCTCGCGCAGGCCCTCGACGATCGCGTCGCGGACGGCGGCGGAGCGGCGGGGGTCGTTGCCGGTCAGCACGGCGACGGTGACGCCGTCGGTGCGGCCGGTGGCGGGGGTCCAGGCGGTGGCGGCGGAGGCGTCGTCGGCGCGCACGCACCAGACCCGCTCGCGCTCGGCCTCGGCGGAGGCGCGCTCGTTGTCCTCGCGGTTCTGCGTCGCGATCAGGGCGTACCAGGCCCCCGCGAGGTCACCGTCCTGGTAGCGGCGGCGCTCCCAGCGGATCTCGCCGGTCCCCGCCATGGCGTCCACGGACGGGGTCGCGGACGGGGAGATCAGCAGGACGTCGGCGCCCGCCGCGATGAGCGCGGGGAGGCGGCGCTGGGCGACCTGGCCGCCGCCGATGACGACGACGCGGCGGCCGGCCAGGCGGAGACCTACGGGGTAGGCGGGGGTGTCGGCCATGGCGGTTGCGGCTCCTGGTGCGGCGGTGGATCGGCTGGGCCGCTGCTGCGCTGGAGCGGCTGGGTTGACGTGCGGTTTCGGGTGTCCGGGTCCACGATACGACCCGCCGGGCCGGAGGGGCGGGCGGGGCCCGGACCTGCCGGGCGGGGGTGGGGGCTGGACGGGGGTTGGGGTGGGGGCGGGGGTTGGAGCAGGGTGTGGAGCGGGCGGGGGCGCCGGGTGCTGCCGGGGGCTTGGGGGCGGGGGTGGTGGGCGGTGCCACTCCGGGGTGTCTCCTCGGCTCGCGAACCCTGAGCCGGGCCGGACCGCCGGTCGGCGTTGGGTTCGCTCGCCCTGCGGGGACACCCCGGAGTGTCACCGCCCCTGGGAGGGTTACCTCCCCGGGGCGCGCCGCCCGGGCCTTCCCCGCCTGCCCGCGGGGGCAGCCCGGAGTGGTATCGCCCGGGGAGGGTTCCCTCCTCGGGGCGCGCCGCCCGGGCCTTACCCGCCTGGCTGCGGGGGCAGGGGCGGCGGGTCCGCGGCTACTTTTCCGTGACGCCCGCCGAGTCGAACGTGGCGACCTCGTGCATCGCGCGGGCCGCGCTCTGGACCAGCGGGAGGGACAGCAGGGCACCGGTGCCCTCGCCGAGGCGGAGGTCCAGGTCGATCAGGGGGCGCAGGCCGAGCGTGTTCAGGGCCGCCACGTGGCCCGGCTCCGCGCTGCGGTGGCCGGCGATGCAGGCCGACAGGGACTCGGGGGCGATGGCGCGGGCGACCAGGGCGGCCGCTCCGGCGCTGACGCCGTCCAGGATGACCGGCGTACGGAGCGCGGCGCCGCCGAGGAGGAGCCCGACGATCGCCGCGTGCTCCAGGCCGCCGATGGCCGCCAGGACGCCGATGGGGTCCGCCGGGTCGGGCTGGTGGAGCTCCAGGGCACGGCGTACGACCTCGACCTTGCGGGCGTGGGTCTCGTCGTTGATGCCCGTGCCGCGGCCGGTGACCTCCAGCGGGTCGACCCCGGTGAAGACCGAGATCAGGGCCGCGGACACGGTGGTGTTCGCGATGCCCATCTCCCCGGTGAGCAGGGCCTTGTTGCCCGCCGCGACCAGGTCGCGGGCCGTCTCGATGCCGACCTCGATGGCGGCGACCGCCTCCTCGCGGGTCATCGCGGGGCCGACGGAGAGGTCGGCCGTACCCGCGCGGACCTTGCGCGGCAGGAGGCCGGGGGTGGCGGGCAGGTCTCCCGCGACGCCGACGTCGATGACGCAGACCTCGGCGCCGACCTGGTTGGCGAAGGCGTTGCAGACCGCGCCGCCGCCGAGGAAGTTGGCCACCATCTGGGTGGTGACCTCCTGCGGCCAGGGGGTGACGCCCTGGGCGTGGACGCCGTGGTCGCCGGCGAAGATCGCGACGGCCGCGGGCTCCGGGATCGGCGGCGGGCAGACCCGGGAGAGGCCGGAGAGCTGGGCGGAGATGATTTCGAGCATGCCCAGGGCCCCGGCGGGCTTGGTCATGCGCTTCTGCCGCTCCCATGCCTCGCCGAGTGCCTTGGCGTCGAGCGGGCGGATGGCGGCGACCGTCTCGGAGAGCAGGTCGTGCGGCTCCTCGCCGGGCAGGGCGCGGCGGCCGTACGTCTCCTCGTGCACGACCCAGGAGAGCGGGCGGCGCTGGGACCAGCCGGCCTGCGCCAGTTCGGGCTCCACCGGGAACTCGTCGACGTAGCCGACGCACAGGTACGCGACGACCTCCAGGTGGTCCGGGAGGCCCAGCTCGCGGACCATCTCGCGCTCGTCGAAGAAGCTGACCCAGCCGACGCCGAGCCCTTCGGCGCGGGCGGCGAGCCAGAGGTTCTCGACCGCGAGGGCGGAGGAGTACGGGGCCATCTGCGGCTGGGTGTGCCGGCCGAGGGTGTGGCGGCCGCCGCGGGTCGGGTCGGCGGTGACCACGATGTTCACGGGGGTGTCGAGGATGGCCTCGATCTTCAGTTCCTTGAACTGCTTGGCCCGGCCCTTGGGCAGCGACTTCGCGTAGACCTCGCGCTGGCGTTCGGCGAGTTCGTGCATCGTCCGGCGGGTCTCGGCGGAGCGGATGACGACGAAGTCCCAGGGCTGGGAGTGACCGACGCTGGGCGCGGTGTGGGCCGCCTCCAGGACGCGGAGCAGCACCTCGTGCGGAATGGGGTCGGTGCGGAAGCCCTTGCGGATGTCGCGGCGCTCGCGCATCACGCGCAGGACGGCCTCCCGTTCGGCGTCCGCGTAGCCGGGCGCGGCTTCGCCGGTCTGCTCGCGCACGGGGCGGGCGTCGGCGGCCGGGGCGGGCTCGGCGGGGAGCGGCTCGGGGAGGGCCTCCGGCTCGGGCGGCGCGGCGGCGACGGGCCGGGGGGCGGAGTCCGCCTCGGGCGCGGTCGCCTCGGCGGGCTCCGGCTCGGGGAGGGCGAGGGGCTCGGGGACGGCAACGGGCTCGGCGACGGCCTCGGGGCCGGCTGCCGGAGCCGGCGCGGCGGCCGCGTCGTACTCGGGGGCGAGGGGCTGCGGCTCGGCCACGGCCGGGGGCTCCGGCGTGAGGACGGGCTCGGGTACGGGGGCGGGCTCGGGTACGGCGACCAGCTCGGGGGTGGGCTCCGGCTCGGCGGCTTCGGGCTCCGGCTCGGCGGCGGCCGCCGGGGTGGCTTCCGGGGTCTCGGCGGGCTCCGCCGGGGGCTCCTCGGCCGCGTCCGGCTCCGCGGGGGCGACCGGCTGCGCGGGGGCGACCGGCTGCGCGGGGGCGACCGGCTGCGCGGCGGCGGCCTCGGCGGCCGGCTCGGGCTCCGGGGCGGCCGTCGCGGGGGCCGGGTCAGCGGGAGCGGGCTCGGCGGCGGGCTCGACCGCCTCCGGGGGCTCGACGTCCTCGGGGGTCCGCGTGGTCTCGGGGGCCTGAACCACCGTTTCTGCGGGTGCGGCCACCGGCTCGGCCGCGGCGTCCTCGGCCGGGTGGGGCTGCTCCGGGGCGGCCGCCGCGAGCGGTTCCGCGTCCGGTACGGCGACGGGCTCGGGCTGCGGCTCCGCCACCGCGGCGGCCGGCGGGGCGTCCTCGGGGTCCGCCACCGGCGGCTCGGCCGCGAGGACGGGCTCCGGCGCGGGTACGGGCTCCGGCGCGGGTACGGGCTCCTGCGCGGGTACGGGCTCCGGCGCCCACGCGGCACCGGCCTGCGGCGGGATCTCACCGAGCTGCGGTGCGGGGGGTGCGACGGTCTCCGCGCGCGGGACGTCCAGGTACTCGGGACCCGTGGTCGGCGGTCCCGACGGGAGGAAGACGATCGGCGCGGCCGGGGTGCTCAGCACGGAGACGGCGGGGGCGCCGGGCGCCGGGGCGGCGGCCGGGCCCCGGTCCGCGAGGGACCGTACGACGCCGCCCGTGGCCTCGGGCACGGGCGGGCCCATGTGCAGCGGGCGGCGGAGCGGGGCCACGGGGGCGGCCTGCGCGGCGGGTTCCGCCGGAGGCGGGACGACGAGCCCGCCGAGGTCGAGCGCGCCGGAGTCGCGGCCGCCGGCCTCGTGGGCGCCGGCGCGGTACGAGGTGTCCGGGAACCCGGAGCCCTCGGGGAACCCGGGCTGGTCCGGGAGGCCGGCCGGCTCGGGGAAGCCGGGCTGGTCCGGGAAGGCCGACTGATCGGGGAAGACCGGCTGGGGGTAGCCGGAGTACGCGGCGGGCTCCGTGTAGGCGGCCGGGGCGCCCGGGTAGGCGGGCTCCGTGCCGTAGGGCGCGTCCGCGTACGGCTGCGGCGGGGCGGGGAAGACGGGGGCGGGCGGGACGACCTGCGGGTCGCTCCAGGCACCCTGCCCGCTCGGCATCAGCAGCAGTTCCTCGTCGTCCGGCTCGGCCGGGTCGTCCACGAGGTCCTGGAAGGTGTAGCCGGGGGGAAGCGGCGCCGGGATCTGGACCGGAGCGGGGATGCCCTGCTGATCCACCATGCCCGCGTTGTCCGGGAGACCCTCGCCCGGGACCTGGCCGGTGTCAGTCATGCGTACCCCTCGCCCATCGGTGTTGCCTCTTCGATCGCCCGGTCGCCCACGAGGCCGACGGGCGGAGTTGCCGTGCGGGTCGCCGTACGGCGCTCCCGCCTCGGCACGCCCCGGGCGACGACCACTAAGCATTGTCGCGCCCGTTCGCCCGCGTGGCGGCCATAACCGCCGCGGTCCGTTGTGGACTGCGCCACGTCGCGCGTTCCGGCGGTGTCGTGGTGCCCGAATCGTCCTGGGCGGTACGACGATCGGCCAGCCTACCCCGGCCCCCGTCTCAGCGGGTCACAGGGCGTTGTGCCGACAGCAGGAAGACCACGGAACGGTCCTGTTCGGCCCAGGTGTGGGGGTCCAGGCCCACCGACTGGAGCAGGGCGCACTCGACGGCGTACCCGTGTTCGGTGAGCGCCCGGGCGATGGCCTCCGCCTCGTCGCGGGTGGAGGCGTGGCTGACGATGCGTTCGGGGCGGCGGTCGGCGACCGCGCGGACGACCTCGGCCCCGCCGCCGCCGACGCGGACGACGTCGGGCTCGGGCAGGTCCTCCAGCACGTACGGCGCCCGTCCGGTCACGACCTGGAGCTGTACGCCCCGCTCGCGCGCGGCCGCGGCCACCTGTGCGCAGGTGTCGGGGTCGGCATCCACCGCGATGACGGCGGCGCCGAGGGCGGCGGCGTCCACGGCGACCTCTCCGCTTCCCGTGCCGATGTCCCAGACGAGGTCGCCGGGGCGCGGACCGAGCCGGGCGAGCTGGGCCGCGCGCAGCTGCGCGGTCTCGCCCTCCCGGGTGCCGGCGCGGGGCCGGGCCCAGCCCCGGTCTGCGGACTGGGCGGCGGACTGGGCGGCGCTCTGGCCGAACAGCCAGCCGGACTCGCCGGCCGCGGCCTGTCCGGCGCCGCCGATGACGATGACGACGTTCGGGTCGCGCCAGGTGTGGTCCGCGGCCTTGTCGGAGGTGAGGACGCTGACCTGCTCCCGGTCGGTGCCCAGTTCCTCGCAGACGACGAAGGTGCGGTGGATCCCGCCGAGGAGCAGGGCGAGTTCGGCCGGCCCGGCGCCGGGCGAGGTCAGGACGGCGACCTTGCCGTGGGCGCGGCAGACGTTGACGGCGCGGCGCAGGGTGCGGGGGTGGGCGACGACGACCTGGGCGTCGTCCCAGGGCATGCCGGCGCGGGCGAAGGCGGCGGCGACGGCGGAGACCGCCGGGACCACCTCGACCTCCAGGCCGTGCTCCGGGGCGCGCAGGGTGCGTACGACGCCGAAGAAGCCGGGGTCCCCGTCGGCGAAGACGACGGCGGTGCCGCGGTGGCCGGCGATGCGGTGGGCGGCGAGTCCGAGGCTGCCGAGGCGGACGCGCTCGGCGGTGGGCGGGACCTCGGGAAGCGTGAGGTGGTGTGCGGCGCCTGCCACGAGGGTGGCGGCGGAGAGCGCGGACCGGGCGGCCGCGGTCAGGGGCGAGCCGTCCCAGCCGATCACCGTGACCCGGTCGGCCATCGTCGTCAGTCTCCTGGTGTGGGGGCAGGGGAAGCTTCGTCAAGCGGGGCGGGCACGGTGAGACTACCTGGTCATCGGGTCAGTGCCAGTCGGCGCCGACGGCATGGCCGTTCACCTCGGCGCGTGGTGCGAAGGAGGTGCTGCCGGCGTAGGCGTCGTAGGCGTCGTAGTCCTCGTACCCGTCCGTGTCGTCGAGGTCCTCGGGGACGAGGCTCCAGACGATGAGGTCGGTGCGGGTGTCGGTCCAGGTGCCCTCGGCGGTCTGGGTGCGCACTATCCAGGCGTTGCGCAGGACGCCCTCGCTGATGCAGCCGATCTTCTGGGCGACCTGCTGGGAGGCGGTGTTGTCGGCGGCGGTGCGCAGTTCGAGGCGTTCGAAGCCCCGGTCGCGGAAGAGCCACTGGGCGACGGCGAGCACGGACTCGCTGGCGTAGCCCTCGCCTCGGGCCCAGGGGGCGGTGAGGTAGCCGACCTCGGTGGCGCGGGTGCGCCAGTTGGTGTTCTGGAGGTGGACGATGCCGACGAGACGGTGGGTGAGGAACTCGGTGACGGCGAGGACGATGCCGCGGCCCTCGGTGCGTTCGGCGTGGGACTGCGCGGTGGCCCAGGCGCGTGCGTCGGCGAGGGTGTAGGGGTGGGGCGCGGAGGTCCAGGCGGTGATCTGCTCGTCGTTCATCATCTCGGCGAGCGCGGTGACGTCCTCTTCCTCGAAGGAGCGCAGCACCAGCCGGTCGGTGCTGATGGTGACGTCCGGGAAGGTGGTAGTCATGCGCAGCTCCAAGCCTGGGACCGTGGTGCGACCGTGGTGCGGTACGACCCCGTGCGGGCCCGTTGGTGACGGACCGTCGTACGGGTCGTAGGCCACAGCATGCAGCATCGCCCGGGGGACGCGCAGGGCCGGGTTGCCCGGAAGCGGGCACGGCTCGGCCCCGCGCGCCGCCGGGCGCGCGGGGCCGGGAGGGGGTCAGGCCTGCGGGGTGCCGAAGGCCGGGGTGACCGAGCCCTGGTACTTCTCCTCGATGAACTTCTTGACCTCGTCGGAGTTCAGGAGCTTGGCGAGCTTCTGGATCCGGGGGTCGTCCTGGTTGCCCTCCTTGACCGCGAGGAAGTTGGCGTAGGGGTTGCCCTCGGCCTTCTCCAGGATCAGCGCGTCCTTGGCGGGGGCCAGGTTGGCTTCGAGGGCATAGTTGCCGTTGATGACGGCGGCGTCCACGTCGTTCAGGGCGCGCGGGACCGTGGCGGCCTCCAGCTCCTTGAACTCCAGGCCCTTCTTGTCGGTGATGTCGGACAGCTTGGCGCTGGTGCCGACGCCTTCCTTGAGGGTGATCAGGTTGTTCGCCGCGAGGAGCTGGAGCGCGCGGCCCTCGTTGGTGGTGTCGTTGGGGACGGCGATGGTCTGGCCGGGCTTGATGTCCGTGACGGCCTTGGCCTTCTTGGAGTAGAGGCCGAGGGGCTCCAGGTGCACGTTCACGACGGGCACGATGTGCGTGCCGTTCTTCTTGTTGAAGTCGTCGAGGTACGGCTTGTGCTGGAAGTAGTTGCCGTCGACCTGGCCCTGCTCGGTGGCGGTGTTCGGCAGGACGTAGTCCGTGAACTCCTTGACCTCGAGCTTGAGGCCCTCCTTCGCCGCGAGCTTGTCCTTGACGAAGTTCAGGATGTCGGCGTGCGGGCTCGGGGAGGCCGCGATGACGAGCGGCTTGCCCTCGTCGGTCGTGCCGCCGTCGGCCTTGGTGGAGGACGGGTCCGAGGAGCTGCCGCAGGCGGTGAGGCCGAGGGCGAGCGCGGAGGCGGCGGCGGCGAGGGCGGTGAGCTTGACGTTCTTACGCACGAAGAGTGCCTTTCTTGCTGAACAAGTTCCGAAGACTTGCTGGTGGTGGCCCAGGCACGACAAGTGCGGGCTCGATGGGGGGAGGGGAAGTCTGTGGGGCCCGCGGTCTCAGGCTGTCCGGCCGCGGCGGGCCAGGAGGCGGACCGCGCCGTCGCCGATCAGCTGGATCACGGTGACGAGGGCGATCAGCACGATGACGGTGGCGACCATGAAGCCGGTCTCGAAGCGCTGGAAGCCGTACGTGATGGCCTTGGAGCCCAGTCCTTCGCCGCCGACGGCGCCCGCCATGGCGGAGTAGCCGACCAGCGTGATGACGGTGGTGGTGACGCCGGCGACCAGGGAGGGCAGGGCCTGCGGCAGCAGCACCTTGCCGACCAGGGTGGGGACGGAGCCGCCCATGGACTCGACGGCCTCGATCAGGCCGTGGTCCACCTCGCGGACGGACGTCTCGACGAGCCGGGCGAAGAAGGGGATGGCGCCGATGGCGAGCGGGACGATCATGGCGGTGGGGCCGATGAAGGTGCCGACGACGGCCGTGGTGACGGGGATGAGGAAGATCAGCAGGATGATGAACGGCAGCGAGCGGCCGATGTTCACTATGACGCCGAGGACCTTGTTGAGCGGCTGGTTCTGCAGCAGTCCGCCCTTGTCGGTGAGGACGAGCAGAATGCCGATGGGCAGTCCGCCCAGGACGGTCACCAGGGTGGACCACAGGACCATGTAGAGGGTGTCGTACGTGCCCTGGGTGAGCAGGGGCTGCATCTCGGACCAGGTCACTTGGCACCATCCTTGACCAGTGCGGCGATCTCGGAGTCGAGCTCCGCGTCGATGTCGGCGTCTGCTTCGGCGTCTGCTTCGGCGTCGACGATGTCGACCTGGAGGCCCTGCTCGCGCAGGAAACCCACCGGCACGACGTTGTCCTCGTAGCGGCCGGGCAGCTCGATGCGCATGCGGCCGATCTGCCGGCCGGCGACGGTGTCCATCGCGGCGCCGAGGATCGAGATGTCGATGTTGTACGTCCGCGACAGCTGGGAGATGACCGGCTGTGCGGCGGCCTCGCCGTGGAAGGTGACGTCGACGACCGTGCGGTCGGGGCCGGTCGCGCCGCCGGTGACCGGGAAGAGCTCGCCCGCGAGCTCGGAGCCGGGGGTGGCGAGCAGTTCGGAGACCGTGCCGGACTCGATGACGCGGCCGTTCTTCATGAGGGCCGCCGAGTCGCAGACGGACTTGACCACGTCCATCTCGTGCGTGATGAGCAGGACGGTCAGGCCGAGCTGCTGGTTGAGGTCGCGCAGCAGTTGCAGGATCGAGCGGGTGGTCTCGGGGTCCAGGGCGCTGGTGGCCTCGTCCGACAGCAGCACTTTGGGGTCGCCGGCCAGGGCGCGGGCGATGCCGACGCGCTGCTTCTGGCCGCCGGAGAGCTGGCCGGGGTATGCCTTGGCCTTGTCGGCGAGGCCGACCAGGTCGAGGAGTTCGAGGGCCTTGCGGGAGCGTTCGCGGCCGGAGACGCCGAGGATCTCCAGGGGCAGCTCGATGTTGCCCTGGACGGTGCGCGCGGACAGCAGGTTGAAGTGCTGGAAGACCATGCCGATCCGGCTGCGGGCCTCCCGCAGCTCTTTGGAGGCGCGGCGGCCGCGGCCGGCGAGGGCGGTCAGGTCGACCCCGTCGACGCTCACGGTGCCGGTGGTGGGGCGCTCCAGCAGGTTCACGCATCGGATGAGGGAGGACTTGCCGGCGCCGCTCTGGCCGATGACTCCGTAGACCTCGCCCTCGCGGACGTGGAGGTCGACGCCGTCCAGGGCGGTGACCTCGCGGCCACGGGACTGGTAGACCTTCGTGAGGCCCGATGTGGTGATCACAGGATTTCCGTCGCTGTCGAGTGCGCGGCGCAGCGGTGCCGGGCACGGGGCATACATCTGGGGACGCGATACGGGTCGAACCGTCAGAAAACGATCATGTCGACTCGTGCGTGGGGCAGGAACGATCCGCGCTGCGGGAAGCGGTGGCGGAGCGGCTCCGCCGTCTCGCTTCGGGGCGCGAGGATTCGGGAGGGGGCCCTCAGAAGGCGCACATTCGACACATACAACGAGCACCGGGCGTCATCGTCGCCTCGGTCGCAAGGGTGCGGCTGCTCGTCGTGGTCATGGGCCCAAGTAAAGCAGACCTCTCCCCTGACCGATCAATGTCGTCCGGTATGCGGACGATTTTCGACCACATACCGGACCACAGCGGTCAGTCGCGGCTGTCCGTCCCGATCTTCAGACCGGCGGCGCCGACCTGCGCGGACACGGCCGACAGGTCCCGTACGACCACGTCCGCGCGGAGCTCCCCGGCGGGGTGCGTTGTGGTCAAGGCCACGGTCCGCATGCCGGCCGCCCGCCCGGCCGCGAGGCCCGCCGGGGCGTCCTCGAAGACCACGCACCGGGCCGGGTCCACGCCCAGGCGCCGGGCCGCCAGCAGGAAGGGCTCGGGGTCGGGCTTGCCCCGGGTGACGTCGTCGGCGGACACGATCACCGGGCAGTCGATGCCCGCCTCGCGCAGCCGCGCCTCGGCGAGCGGGCGGGTGGCGGAGGTGACCACGGCCCAGCTGCCCGCGGGGAGCCCGGAGAGCAGGTCCTCGGCACCGGGGAGCAGGACGACGCCGCCGGCCACGTCCTCGACCTCCAGGGCCTCGATCCGGGCGAGGGCCCCGGCCCGGACCCCGGCGGGCAGCAGCTCGGCGATGATCTCCGCGGCGGGCCGGCCGTGCAGCTCGACGCGGGCGAACTCCTCCTCGGTGATCCCGTACTCCCGCGCCCACCGCGTCCAGCAGCGGCGCACCGATTCCATCGAGGAGACGAGCGTGCCGTCGTTGTCGAACAGCAGGGCATCGGCATGCAGGTTCATGCCGTCCAGCAAAGCGCGGGTCCAGGGGTGCGCGCATCGGGTCTTTCGGCCCGTAATACCCTCGCTGCATGCTCGACGCCCTGACGGTCGCCATCGGCGTGGCCGCACTCGCCCTCGCCGCCTGGTGCGGCCACGCCGCCTGGCGGGACCAGCCGACCAAGGACTGGCACTTCATCGGCATGGCCGTGGTGACCGCGCTGGTCCTGGCCCAGCTGGTGGTCGGGCTGGTGAAGCTGGCCGGCGGCGGGGAGCCCGACGAGGGCACCGTGATCTTCGTGGCCTATCTGCTGGGCGCGTTCGCCACGGTCCCGGCCGCCGGGATGCTCTCGCTGACCGAGCGCACGAAATGGGGCTCGGTGACGGTGGCCGCGGGCGCGCTCGTCCTCGCCGTCCTCGAAGTGCGGCTCTACGACATCTGGGGAACCACCGGTGCCTGACACGACGACCGACACGCCGGCCGGCCGCGAGCGGCTGGTCTCCGGGCCCGGGCTGCTGCTGGTCTGGCTGTACGGGGTGATGGTGGTCGGCGCCGTCTCCCGGTCCGCCTACCAGATCTCCACCGAGTTCGGCCGGGCGCCGCTGGCGTACGCGCTGTCCGCGGTGGCCGCGCTGGTGTACGCGTTCATCACGTACTCGCTCGTGCGCGGCGGGGAGCGGGCCCGCCGGGCCGCGCTGGTCTGCTGCGCGGCCGAGCTGGCCGGCGTCCTGGCCGTGGGGACCTGGACCCTGGTCCGTCCCGACGCCTTCCCCGACACGACGGTGTGGTCGCAGTTCGGGATGGGCTACCTGTTCATCCCGGTGATCCTGCCGATCACCGGGATGCTCTGGCTGCGCAGGCGCTGACGCCGCCGACGGCCGGGGCGGTTGCCGTCACCGGCGCCGCCCCGGCACGGTGGTGGTGGCTACGCGCTGACCGCGAGGTCGGTGGCGTCCTTGGCTTCCTTCTCCAGGATCACGAGCCGGACCCCGTCGGACGCCGTGCGGCCGCCGACCTGGGTGTAGCCCGCCTTGCGGTAGAGCCGCAGGTTCGACTCGCTCCGGTGCCCGGTGTGGAGACGGAAGCGGACGGTGGCCGCGTCGCCCGCGAGGTCCCCCTCGACGGCGCGCAGCAGGCGGGCGCCGAGACCGTGGCCCTGCAGCCGCGGGTGGACGCACAGCTTGGATATCCGGCCGGTGCCGTCCTCGTCGACGCTGCCGCGGACGGAGCCGACGACCTCGTCGCCGAGCCGCGCCACCAGGACCGTGTCCGCGGCGAGCTCTCCCTTGAGGGAGTCCAGGGACTGGGTGAGCGGCTGGATGCGGTAGTTCCCGTACAGCTCGGCCTCGCGCTGGAAGGCCAGGTACTGCAGTTTGAAGATCTGCTCAGCGTCCTCGGCAGCCGCCGCCGAAATGGTCACGCTCATGCCCATGTGCGCATGCCTCCCGCTCACCTGGTGGCCCGTCGGTCTACCGCTCCTTTCCCCGCAGGCCAGGAGCCGCAACCTCTGCAGCCAGCATTCTGCGCAGACATCCCAGGCAACGGGAACGGACGGGCCCCAAACTTCCTTGTGAGATACCCAACTCTCCTGCGATTTCACGGTAGGTGAGGTCTCGGGGCGAGAGAAGTGCCTGCATGAGTTCCGGACAGCGCCCCGGCAGCCGGGCCACCGCCGACCGCAGGGCCCGGTTCGTCTCGCCGTGCAGGAGCGCGTCCTCCGGCGCCGCTCCCCTGCCGGTGGCGGCCCCGGGGCGCTCATGACGCACCGGGGGGCTCCGCGTCTCGATCTTCGGGACAAGCCCTGGTCAGAGCGTCGGAGAG
>NZ_JBEOXU010000085.1:0-26777 GCF_040296725.1 Streptomyces sp. NPDC002044 | reverse complement strand
ACCGTGAGAACGGTGCCGGGGCCACAGCCGTACGTGCGGGGCCGGCCCTCGGGCCGGGGGTCAGGCGGACTTCGCCGGGTCCTTGGCGGGCTCCTTCGCCGGGTCCGTCGGCGGAGTGGCCGGCGGGGTGGCCGCCTCGGCGGCGGTCACCTTGAGGTCCAGGACCAGGGTGACCTTGCCCGGGGTGGTCAGACGCAGGTGGTAGGTGCCCGGTGCGAGGTCCGCGGCCGTGAACAGCTCCGGCAGGACGATCTTGCCGTCGGCGCCGGTCGCGGGGAGCTCCAGGCGGGTGAGCTTCTCGCCCGCCTTGGCACCCTTGAAGTACGGGCCCTTCGCGGTCGCCGGGTCCACCGGGACCCACGCGCCGTCCTTCTTCTCGACCAGTTCGGCGACGACTCCGCTCACGGCGAGCGGCTTGCCCTGCGCGGTGGCGCGGACCTCGACGTCCTTGAAGCTCCTGCCGGCGGCCGCCGACAGCGCGTTCGACCCTTCCGGGCGGGCCAGCAGGTCCACGACCGGCTTCGCCGTGACCGTGCCGGTGAACCCCACCGAGAGCCTGCCGACCTTGTCGTAGGCGGAGGCCCGCAGCGTGAAGGTGCCGGGCTTGGCGCCCGCCTTGAGGCCGGGCGCGGTGGCGATGCCCGACGCGTCCGTCTTGGCCACCAGGGATTCGACGGGGGCCTTCGGGAAGGCGGTACCGCCGGTGGTGTCCGACTCGACCGTGAAGACGACGTCCTGGCCGACGGCGGGCTTGCCGTCGCTGAGGAGCACCTTCACCTTCGGGACCTCGGCGAAGGCCGCTCCGGTCTCGGCCTTGAGCCCCGCGCCGCCGAGCAGCGTCAGCTCCGCCAGGTGGGGTGCGGCGGGCGGTACGGGCTTCTCGGGCTGGGTCACCGGCGGGGTGGTCGGCGGGGTCGTCGGCTTCACCGGCGGAGCCGGCTTGACCGGCGCCTGCGGGGTGATGACCACCGGCGGGGCGGTCCGGCGCGGCGGGGTGGGCAGGGTGCCGGGGGGTGCGGTCGGGTAGTTCCCGACGGGCGGGTTCTCGACTCCGGCGGCGCCGCCGGCCTGGTACTGGCGCATGTAGCCGAGCACGATGTTCACGTACTCGCGCGACCTGTTGTAGCTGAGGATCGCGTCGTCGAGCTTGGCCGCGTTCGTCAGGTCCTTGTCGCCGGCGCACAGGTAGAGGCCCGCGCCGAGCGCCGCGTCGTAGAGGTTGTTCGGGTCGCGCTTGCCGTCGCCGTTGCCGTCGGCTCCCCAGGTCTGCCAGGTGGAGGGGATGAACTGCATCGGGCCGATGGCGCGGTCGTACACGGAGTCCGCGTCCCACTCGCCCCGGTCGGTGTCGCGGATCTCTGCGAAGCCGTTGCCGTCGAGGCGCGGGCCGCGGATCGGCTTCTCGGTGGAGCCGTCGGCCTTCAGGCCGTAGCCGGAGGCGTGCACGGACTCGACCCGGCCGATGCCGGCGAGCAGTTCCCAGGGCAGTTTGCAGTTGGGCAGCGCGGCGGCCACCGACAGCCCGGCACGCTGGTAGGCGTCGAGGGCGGTCGCGGGTATCCCGCTGGTCCCCTCCGGCGCCGCGGAGCCCGCGGGCACCTGCGGGTCGGCGACCTCTCCGGGCAGGTCCAGCCGCGCGTCGCCGCGGTCGGCGGCCTGAGGGCTGTCCGGCGTGGGCTCGGACTCGCCCGCGTCGGCGGTCGACGGGGTGCTCACGACCGCTGCGGTGGTGAGGCTGGCCGCGAGGGCGGCCGTACACAGGACCTTGCGCGAGGTGTTGACGAGGTGACGGTGAAGCGGCTTCACAGTGCGGCGATCCCCCCAGGAGCGCTTAAAAGCGTACGGCCGGTCGGGCCGTGAATATCCACTGTCTATCAGGTATTCGACAGCGACTCGCCGTGCCCCCGGCAGATGTGACCCACCATTCGTCTCGGCTTCGCCGGAACCTCACGGACGGATGGTTCGGGCGGCGCACGCTCCGCCCGAATTATCCATGTCTCAACGGTCTTTGCGCTCAGGATCGCCGACCGCCCGGACTCCGACCTCCACCCACACCGACTTGCCGGGGCCCCGGTCCACCACCCCCCACGCGCGGGCCACGGCCGCCACGAGCAGCAGCCCCCGCCCGCCCTCCGCCGACCACGGGTCGACCGGGGGCGGCTCCGTGGGCGGCGCCGCGTCGCCCCGGGCGTCACTCACCGTCACCCGGACCACGCCGGACCGGGCGTCGTGCTCCAGCAGCAGCTCGAAGTCCCGGCCCGGCACCCGCCCGTGCAGCACGGCGTTGGCGGCCAGCTCCCCCACGACGAGTCCCACGTCGGCGGAGAGCGGCGAGCCGTACGGCGTTCCCCAGAAGACGAGTTGGGCCTGCGCGAGGCAGCGGGCGAGCCGGGCCCCGCGCCGGGTGGAGCTGAGCCGCTGTCGGAAGACCTGTGCCATGTCACTGATTTCGATCGTCACCTCACCGAGCGTGGCCGTCGCGCTCTACGCTTTCCAGTGGTCACGGCGGGACGCAGGTGCGCTGTAGGGACGCCGACGGCCGCGTGTACGGCTCGTACGGATGAGGGCGGTTCAGCGTATGAACGACCTGGCGGACCACGAGGAGCGCCCGGAGCGCCCGGTGGAGGCGGATGGCACGGCCCATCTCTTCCGGGCCCTGGGCAAACAGATCAAGGCCCTGCGCGAGGCGGCTGGCCTGCACCAGAAGGAACTGGCGGCCCGGCTGAACGTCGGCGAGGACCTGATCGGCGCGATCGAGCGTGGCGTACGCACCCCGCAGCCGGACCTGCTGGAGCGGGCGGACAAGGTCCTGGGCGCCCGGGGCGTCCTGCTCGCGGCGATCCCGGAGGTCAAGGAGGCTCAGAAGCGGGTGCGGACGCGGCACCCTGACTGGTTCCGGAGCTACGCGGCGGCCGAAGCGGTGACGCAGGCGCTGCACGAGTACGGCCACCAGGGCGTGCCGGGCCTGCTCCAGACGGAGGCGCACGCGCGGGCGGTTTTCACGCAGCGCCGCCCGCTGCTGGACGAAGCGACCATCGAGAAGCGGGTCCTCGACCGGCTGTCCCGCCAGCACGTCTTCGAGCGGTGGCCCTCGCCCACCGTCAGCTTCGTCCTGGACCAGAACCTGCTGGAGCGCCGGGTCGGCGGCACGGAGGTGCAGCGCGAGCAGCTTCGGCGCTTCCTGCACATCGGCCGGCTGCGCACGGTCGAGCTCCAGGTGATGCCGTACGCGCGGGGCGCCCACGCCGCCATGGACGGTTCCTTCACCCTGCTGCACCCCAAGGGCCGCCAGCAGATCGCCTACCACGAGGCATACGGGCGCCCCCACCTGATCACCGACCCGGTCGAGGTGCGGATCATGAGTGAGCGCTATGGCACGATCCGGGGACAGGCGCTCGCGCCCGACGAGTCCCTCGCCCTGATCGAGAAGACGCTAGGAGAAACCCGATGAACGCCACCGGCCGTGCCTGGTTCAAGAGCAGTTACAGCAGCGGCGAGGGCGGCAACTGCGTGGAAGTGGCCCTGACCTGGCGCAAGTCCAGCTACAGCGGCGGCGAAGGCGGCGAGTGCCTCGAAGTGGCGCTCCCCTGGCACAAGTCGAGCCACAGCGACGGCGAAGGCGGCAACTGCGTCGAGGTCGCGGCCTGCCCGGCCGCCGTCCACGTCCGGGACTCCAAAGTGGCGGCCGGCCCCGAGCTGGCGGTGGCTGCCGACGCCTGGACCGCGTTCCTGGGCGGGGTCACCGGGAGTCGCTGACCGGCGGGTCGAAGCCGTCCGGGAGGGTGGACCAGCGGCCGACCGGCCACGCGATGACCACGGCCCGCCCGACGACGTCGTCGACCGGGACGAAGCCCCGGGTGTGGTCGTCGGTGTGGTAGCGGGAGTCCCGGGAGTTCTGCCGGTGGTCGCCCATCACCCAGATCTTGCCCTCGGGCACGGTGAGCGGGCCGAACGGCGCGTCGTCGCAGGCGGTGTCGCCGGGCCGGATGTACGGCTCGTACAGCTCCTCGCCGTTGACGACGACCGGGCCGCCCTTCTTGCACTCGACGGTGTCCCCGCCGGTCGCGATGGTCCGCTTGATCAGGACCCTCTCGTTCGCGGACGGCATCAGGCCGACCGTGATCAGGACGTGCTGCGCGAGGTTCGGCTGTGCGGTCGGCTGGCCGCGCAGCCACTCCGCGGGGTCGTGGAAGACCACGACCTCGCCGCGCCGGGGCTCGGCGCCGAACCACGACGTCAGCTTGTCGACCACCACCCGGTCGCCGCGCCGGAGGGTGTCGTTCATCGAGTCGGACGGGATCAGGAAGGCTTGCGCCACGAACGTCTTGACCACCAGGGCGAGGACCACCGCGAGCACGAGCATCATCGGCAGCTCCCGCCAGAACGGGCGGCCCGGGCGCACCGCTCCCTCGCCGTCGCCCGCCGTACCGGCGCCGTCCGGCGCCTTATCCCCCACTGCCACGGCGACTTCCTTCCCTGCGGCCGCCGCTGCACGCGCGCGGACCTGGCTCTTCCTGCCCCCGGAGCATCGCAGAGAGCGGCCGCGCGCCCTCACCCGCCGTACAGTTCCTCGATCTCCCGGGCGTACCGCTGGGCGACCGCCGCGCGGCGGAGCTTGAGGGTCGGGGTCAGGGTGCCCGCCGCGATCGAGAACTCCTCCGGAAGGATGTGGAAGGCCCGGATCCGGGCCGGCCGGGAGACCGTCGCGTTGGCCTGCTCGACCGCCGCCTCCACCAGGGCGCGGACCGCCGGATGGGTGGACGGGTCGGCACCCGGGTCCAGGCCCTCGCGGGCCGCCCAGGCCGTGATCTCCTCCGCGTCGAGGGTGATCAGGGCGACCGGGTGCGGGCGGCGGTCGCCGATCATCACCGCCCGGGAGACGTAGCGGGAGCGCTGGACGGCGAACTCGACCTCCGTCGGGGTGAGGTTCTTCCCCGCCGAGGTGATGACCAGCTCCTTCTTGCGGCCGGTGATGCGCAGGAAGCCGTCCCCGTCCAGCTCGCCGAGGTCCCCCGTGTGCAGCCAGCCCTCCGGGTCGAGGGCCTGCGCCGTGGCCGCCGGGTTCGCGTGGTAGCCGGGGAAGACCATCGGGCCCCGCGCCAGGACCTCCCCGTCCGCCCCGATCCGCACCTCGCAGCCCGCGACCGGCCGGCCCACCGTGCCGTACCGCACCGCGCCCGGGTGGTTGAGGGAGACGACCCCGCCCGACTCCGTCATCCCGTACCCCTCGAACACGGCGATCCCGCAGGCCCGCAGGAAGTCCAGGGTCGCCGGAGCGATCGGGGCGCCGCCGGTCAGCGCCCAGGCCAGGCGGCCGCCGAACGCGCCCCGGACCAGGGAGTACAGGGACTTCTCGGCCGCCTCGTGCGCCGCCCGGAGCGATTCGGGCAGCCGGCCCTCCGCCGCGAGCACCCCGATCCGCACCGCCTCCTCGAAGTCCTCCCGGCCGCCCTCGCGGGCCTCCGCCAGCGACAGCACCACCGTGTGCAGCTTCTCGAACAGCCGCGGGACGGAGGGGAGATGGGTGGGCCGTACGACCGCCAGCTCCGACAGGACGTCCTCGATCCGGCCACCGAAGTAGCAGAGTTCCCCACCCTCCAGCAGCGTCGTGAACTGGATCAGCTGGGCCAGCAGGTGCGCCAGCGGCAGGTACAGGTACGTGGAGTTCCCCGGCCCGCCCTCGATCAGCGGGAGCGTCGCGTCCTGGACGGCGCCGAGGTTGCCGTGGGTGAGCCGGCAGCCCTTCGGCAGCCCGGTCGTGCCGGAGGTGTAGACGATCGACGCGTCCGCCCCCGGGGTGACGGCGGCCGCCCGCGCCAGGAGGTCGGCCTCCGGGGCCCGGCGCAGCGACGGCAGCGCGTCCATGAGCACCACCGCCCGCAGCGCCGGCAGCTTCCCCCGCAGTGCCTCGACCCGCTCGCGCTGCGCCTCGTCGTCGCAGACCACCGCGACCGCCTCGGAGTCCGCCAGCACCCAGGCCAGCTCCTCTTCCCCCGCCGTCGGATAGACCGGCACGAGGACGGCGCCGGCCGCCAGCACCCCGAAGTGCGTGTACGTCCACTGCGGCCGGGTCTCCGCCAGTACGGCGACCCGCTCCCCCGCCGCGACCCCCAGCCCGAGCAGCGCGCACCCGACGGCCCGTACCTCCGCGGCCAGTTCGGCGTACGTACGGGTCCGCCACCCGCCGCCCGGCTCCTGGTCCCCGTCCGTGCCCGCCCGCGGCCGGAACCGCAGGGCGGTCCCGGGCCCGTACCGCTCCCCGGTCCACTGGGTGAACTCCGCCAGCGTGCTCGGCCGACCGTCCATCGCATGCCCTCCCGGGGGTTGGTGACCCCCGACGCTAGGCAGGGCGGGCGGCCCGGCGGCATGACCGGAGGCGTCAGCCGTGCTGGCCGCAGCGCTCATCGGGGGCGACGGGTGGTGTCGCGTCCGTATCGCCCCGGGTCCCCGGCGGCTACCGTCGCAGGCATGGGGAGGCGGACGATCACCGTGCACCACGTACGGGCCCTGCTCGCGGGGGCCCGCTCCGGCGGCCTCGACACCGTGCCGCTGCTCCAGGCGGCGCAGATCCCGCCGCTGCTGCTGGGCGACGACCGGGCGCGGATCACGCCCGCGCAGTTCGCCCGGCTGTTCCGGGCGCTGTACCGGGTCACGCAGGACGAGTTCCTCGGCCTGAGCCCGGTGCCCAGCCGCCCCGGAACGTTCGCGATGATGTGCCGCGCCTCGCTCGGCTGCCGGGACCTCGGCTCGGCGACGCGGCGCGCGGCCGACTTCTACGGGCTGTTCCCCGGCGGTCCCGAGCTGGGGCTCGACGTGGTGGACGGTCAGGCCCGGTTCACCGTCCGCAACGACTTCGACCGGGACGAGGAGCGCTTCCTGACCGAATGCGTGCTCGCCATCTGGCACCGGCTGAGCAGCTGGCTCATCGGACGCCGCATCCCGCTCGCGGAGGCCGCCTTCGCCTATCCCCCGCCGCCGCACGCGCAGGAGTACGAGGTCCTCTTCGGCTGCCCGGTCCGCTTCGGCGCGGACCGTACGGGCGCCTCCTTCGACGCCCGCTGGCTCACCGCGCCGCTCGTACGGGACGAGCCCGCGCTCGACGCGATGCTCCGCCGGGCCCCCTTCGACCTGCTGTCCCGGCCGGAGTACGGCACCACGGTCGCGGAGCAGGTGCGCCGGGCCCTGACCCGGCAGCTGCGCACGTCGCCCCGGCTGCCGGGGCTCGGAGAGGTGGCGGCGCGGCTCGCGGTGTCCCCGGCGACGCTCCGGCGCCGGCTCCAGCGGGAGGGGACCTCGTTCCAGGAGCTGAAGGACCACGTCCGGCGGGACGCGGCCATCGCGGGCCTCGCGGAGAGCGGCGAGCCGATCGCGGAACTCGCCGCGCGGCTCGGTTTCTCGGAGGACACGGCCTTCCACCGCGCGTTCCGCCGCTGGACGGGCACGACCCCGGGCGCGTACCGGATCGCCTCGGGCGGCTGACGCCACGCCCTCCCCCGGGGCCCCGGGCCGGCCGCCGTCTTCGGAGCCGCAGGCGCGTCCCGGCCCCGTCCGGCCCGGGTTGGGAGTCCGGGTCAGGAAAGGTGAGCTGCACGGTCAGCGACATGCCGACCGGTCGGTCACTACCTTCGCCTCACCTACCCCCGCACGGACCGTTGGGAGAGCCGCCCATGCGTTTCCGAAACCCCCCGCGTTTGCGCAGCACCGCCCTCGCCGCCGTGGCCGCGATGACCCTGACCGCCTGGGTCCCCGCCGCCGCCACCGCCGCCTCCACCGCCGCCTCCACCGCCGCCTCCGTGCGGGACGGGGCGCCCGGCGACATCGTCAGCAGCGCCCCCTCCGCCTTCCATCCGCTGCCCGGCCAGCCCACCCGTACGAAAGCCTGGAAGATCCACTACCGCTCCACCACGGCCGACGGCGCCCCCAACACCGTCTCCGGCACCGTCATCGTCCCGCAGGACGGCCGCACCGGCCCGCGCCCGCTGATCACGTACGCCGTCGGCACGGTCGGCATGGGCGACTCCTGCGCGCCGAGCAACAACATCCCGCACGGCACCGCCATGGAGGCCAACCTCATCCAGCAGCTCACCCTGCGCGGCTGGGCCGTGGTCGTCACCGACTACGAGGGCCTCGGCACCCCGGGGGTCCACACCTACACGGTCGGCCCCTCCGCCGGGCACGCCGTCCTCGACGCCGCCCGCGCCGCCCAGCGGCTGCCGCAGGCCGGGCTGTCGGCGACCGGCCCGGTCGCCATCATGGGCTACTCCCAGGGCGGCCAGGCCAGCGGCTGGGCCGCCGAGCTGCAGGGCTCGTACGCGCCGGAGCTCCAGGTGAAGGGCACCGCGACCGGCGGTGTGCCCGCCGACCTGCTGAAGGTGGCCGACTTCAACAATGGCTCCTACGGGTCCGGCCTCATCTTCATGGCGGCGGCCGGCCAGGACGCGGCCTTCCCGGAACTGAAGCTGGACTCCTACCTCAACCCGGCGGGCAAGGTGCTGGTCGGCGCGATGAAGGAGAACTGCGTGGCGATCGACGCGATCGCCGGCTCGTTCAAGCGGATCTCCGACCTGACCACGCGCGATCCCCTCGCCCAGCCCGACTGGCAGGCCCGGCTGAACCAGAGCCGGCTGGGCCGCACCGCCCCGGCGGCGCCCGTGTACCAGTACCACGCGCTCGCCGACGAGCTGATCCCGTACGCGGTGGGCAGCCGGCTGCGCTCCGAGTGGTGTGCGCGGGGCGCGAACGTCGAGTTCGACACCATCTGGCTCGGCGAGCACGTCAGTGGCGTGATCACCCAGTCCCCGGCGGTCGCGAACTGGCTGGCGGACCGCTTCGCCGGACGCCCGACGCGCGCCAACTGCTGAGCGCGGCCCGCACCGCGGCCACGCTCCGCAGCGCGGCCACACTCCGCACGGCGGCCACCCGCCGCGGGCCCCGCCGGGTCACTCCCCGGCGGGGCAGGACCGCGTCCCGGACGGCAGCCGGCCGTCGAGCAGGAAGCGGTCGGCGTACTCGCGCACGCAGGGCGAGGTGAGGTAGCCGGTGTGCCCGTCGCCCTTGTGGTCCAGGACCACGGCCGAGCCGAGCCGCCGCGCGGTCTCCTCCGTCCACTCGTACGGGGTCGCCGGATCGCCCCGGGTCCCGACGAGCAGCATGCGCGGGGCGCCGGGGCGGTCGATCCTGCGGATGAAGTCGGTACCGGCGGGACGGCCGTAGCAGGCCAGTACGGTCATCAGCAGGCGCGGCCCGAAGATCCGCGACACCTTTTCGAACTCGGGCCGCAGGGCCAGCAGTTCCTTCTCGATGAGCGCCGGGCCGGCCTTGTCGTTCGACCGGTCGGGGTCATCGGCGCAGTTCACGGCGGCGAGCGCGGCGTCGGCGTTGTCGGCGGGCACCGCCCCGGGGCCCTGCGGCTCCTCCCAGCCCCCGGCACCGTCCCCGTCCCCTTCCCCGTCCCCTTCCCCGTCCTCGCCACCGTCGTCGGAGGGCCCCGTCGGGCCGCCGAGCTGGAGCAGCCCGACCGGGTCGGCGTGCTCCTCGGCCAGCTTCAGCGCGTCGGCCAGCGCGGGCCAGGCGTGCGGCGAGTAGAGGGCGGCGCCGATCGAGCCGGCCACGTCCTGGCCCGTCACGTACGAACCGTCGCCGCCGATGAGCGGCCGCCGGTCGAGCCGCGCCACGAGGTCGTCGACCTGCTCCTTGGCGCTGCGGGTGTTGGTCCCGTACACGCAGCCGGGCTGGCGGGCGCACCAGGACAGGAAGCGGTCCAGGGCGCGCTGCTGGCCGCGTGCCGTGGCCAGGGCCTGTTCGGCCAGCGGCTCGGACAGGGTGTCCACCCCGTCGAGGACCATGCGGCCGGTGCTCTTCGGGAACTGCGCGGCGTAGACGGCGCCGAGCCGGGTGCCGTAGGAGAAGCCGAGGTAGTTGAGCTTCGCGTCGCCCAGCGCCCGGCGCACCAGGTCCAGGTCCCGGGCGACGTGCACGGTCCCGACGTACGGGAGGACCGGCCCGGAGGCCAGCTCGCAGCGCTTGGCCACGGCCCGCAGCGCGGCCAGCTGCGCGGCGGCGTCGGCGGCCGCTTCCGCACCGGTCTCCTGGGAGCCCGCGCAGGAGACGGGCGCGCTGTGGCCGACTCCGCGCGGGTCGAACGCGACGAGGTCGTACCGTTCCCCGAGCTTCGCGAAGGCCCCGGGGTCGGCGGCGAGCCCGGCGATGCCCGGGGCGCCCGGTCCGCCGAAGTTCAGCAGCAGGGAGCCGAGGTGCTTCCCGCGGCCGGTGGCGGGGAGGCGGGCCAGGGCCACCGTGACGGTCCCCTTGGCGGGAGCCGCGTGGTCCAGCGGCACGTCGATGGTCCCGCACCGCATCGCGGCGGGGACGCGGCGCTCGGGGCACGCCCCCCAGCGGACGCGCTGGCCGTGGGAGCGGGTCTGCGGTTCGCCCCGGGCGGCGGCGCCGACAGGATCCGGCGCAGGGGCGGGGGCGGGGGCGGCCGGAGCGGTGCCCAGCGAGGCCAGGACCAGCGCGCAGGCCGCGGCGGCGGTTCGGGAACGGGGCACTGCACCCTCCTCGGGCGGCCCCCCGGACCGGTCAGCCCACCATAAGCGCGCCCCGCCGGCCCCGCCCCCGCAGCGCACCCACGGCCCACGGCGGCCCGGCGGGGCAGCCCGCCCGGCGCGGCCCGACGCGGGGGCCCGACGCGGCGGCCCGGCGCGACGGAGCGGCCCGTACGGCTCACCCCTCGCGCGGGCCCCGGTACAGCTCGTCGATCTGGCGGCCGTAGTCGCGCGTGATCGCGCCCCGCTTGAGCTTCATGGACGGGGTCAGGTGACCGCCCTCCTCCGTGAAGTCCCCCGGCAGGACGGTGAAGCGGCGGATCGACTCGGCCCGCGACACCAGGCTGTTCGCCTCGTCCACGGCCCGTTGGAGGTCGGCCCGCAGTTCCTCGTCCTGAACCAGGATCCGCAGCGGCACCTCCTGCTTCTTGTGCATCTGGCGCCAGTGCAGCAACCCGTCGGGCTCCAGCGTGATCAGCGCGGTGACATACGGCCGGTTGTCGCCGACCACCAGGCACTGGCCGACCAGCGGGTGGGCCCGCAGCCAGTCCTCCAGCGGCGCCGGGGCCACGTTCTTGCCGCCGGAGGTGATGATCAGGTCCTTCTTGCGGCCGGTGATGGTGAGGTAGCCGTCGTCGTCCAGCTCCCCGATGTCGCCGGTGGGCAGCCAGGTGTGGGGCGGCACCGCGTGCCCGGAGTTCCAGTACCCGGCGAACACGTGGCGCCCGCCGAGCAGCACCTCCCCGTCGTCGGCGATCCGTACGGCCGTGCCCGGCAGGGGCCAGCCCACCGTGCCGAGGCGGGGCCGCAGCGGCGGGGTGACCGTGCTGGCGCCGGTCGTCTCGGTGAGCCCGTAGCCCTCGAAGACCTCGACGCCGGCGCCGGTGTAGAACGCGGCGAGGCGGCGGCCCAGTGGGGATCCGCCGCTGAGGACGTACTTCACGCGGCCGCCGAGCGCGGCCCGGACCCGGCGGTAGACGAGCGGCTCGTACAGGGCGCGGGCGGCGCGCAGCCCGAGTCCGGGGGCCTTGCCCTCGACCAGCTCGCCGAAGCTCTGCGCGATCTTGGAGGCCCGGTCGAAGGAGGCGGCCCGGCCCATCTTCTCGGCGGTGGCGCGGGCGGTGTTGTAGACCTTCTCCAGGACGTAGGGGATGGCCAGGAGGAAGGTCGGGCGGAAGCCGCCGAGGTCGGCGAGGAGGTCCTCGGTGCGGATGCTGGGCGCGTGCCCGAGTTTGACGCGGGCCCGCATGCAGCCGACGGCGACCATCCGTCCGAAGACGTGGCTGAGCGGCAGGAAGAGGAGGGTGGAGGCGGGGTCGTCGCTGACCGACTTGAAGACGGGGTGCAGCAGCTCGACCGAGTTGTCGACCTCGGCGAAGAAGTTGGCGTGGGTGATCACGCAGCCCTTCGGCTGCCCGGTGGTGCCCGAGGTGTAGATGAGGGTGGCGACGGAGTCGGGCGTACGGGCGGCCCGCCGCGCGTGCACCAGGGCGTCGGGCAGGTGCTCCCCGGCCTTGACCAGGCGGGCGACGGCTCCGGTGTCGAACTCCCACAGGTGTTGCAGCCAGGGCAGGTTGCCGCGCTCGGAGCTGATGATGCGAGCCTGCGCGGTGTCCTCGACGGCGCAGGCGACGGCGCCGGAGTCCTGGATGATCCAGCGGGCCTGGAGGGCGGAGGAGGTGGGGTAGATCGGGACGGTGACCAGTCCGGCGGCCCATCCGGCGAAGTCGAGGAGGGTCCACTCGTAGGTCGTGCGGGCCATGATGGCGAGCCGGTCGCCCTCGCGCAGGCCCTCGGCGATCAGGCCCTTGGCGACGGCGAGCACCTCGGCCGCGAACTCGGCGGCCGAGATGTCCCACCAGCGGCCGTCGCGGTCCTTGCGCGCGAGCACCGCCTCGCCGGGGGCCTCGCGGGCATTGTCGAAGGGGATGTCCCCCAGGGAACCGCGGTCCGGTACGGGGGCCAGCGCGGGCACCCGTACCTCGCGCACCCTTCCGCCGATCACGGTCTTGACGGGCTCCACCAGCTTGGGTACGGCTTCCACTGCGCGGTCTCCTCGGCCGGGGGTACCACCCAGCGGCGGCTGGGGGAGGGAGTTACCGCCGGTAATTTACGCACCGGTAACCCCCCGTGAACAGCCCTCGGAGCCTTTCTTCACCACGGGACCACCCGGAGCGCACGCGGGCCGCACGGGGAATCCGCACGAGTCCCGCGCGGCCCTCACGCGGCGGAGTCCGCCGCCTCCTCGGGACAGTCCCGGCAGCGGCCGGGCCGGGGCGCCCGGAAGGCCCGCTCGCAGCCGTCGCAGTTCTGCATCGGGTCGGGCCGCGCGGCCGACGGGCCGGCCGGCCGCGGCCCCAGCCGTGGCGGGACCTGCGTCGCGAGCCGGTGCGCGATGAGCCCCGCCGGGCTGCGCAGGTCGGCGGGCAGATCCCCGGCGAGCACGTGCCGTACGGCTTCCGGCTCGGCACCGCGCTCCAGCCAGACCGCCACCCCCGGCGCGAGCCGCCGGACCTGCCGCTCGGGCAGCAGCAGCCGGTGGTCGTCCTCGCGCAGCCGGGCCAGCAGCTCGACGGCGGCCTGGCGCAGCGCGGCGCCGGGCGACTCCGGGGCCACGGGGCCCGGTTCGGGCTCGGGACCGGGGTCGGAAACGGGCCCGGGATCGGACTCCGGCCCGGGACACGGCTCCGGCTCCGGCTCGGAGGCGTACCCGGGCTCGCACTCGGGCCAGGGCTCGAAGTCCGGCCGCGCCGGGGGCTCGGCCACCGGCTCCGGCTCGGGCTCTGGCCGGGACGGCCGTACGACGACCTCGCGGCGCTTCGCCGGAGGCGAGGGCGGGGACGAGGGTGGGCGCTCCGGGAGGCCCGGGCGGGTGGTTCGGGGCTGGTTGTAGGACACCGTACGGGTGACCACCTGCCCGCTCGCCAGCCGCACGCGGCTGCGCTCCAGGTACCCGTGCGCCTCCAACTCCCGCAGCGCGGAGGCGATCCGTACCTCGCCCTCCGGGAACCGGTCCGTGAGCCGCTTGATGCCGACCTTGGCGCCGGTCGGCAGCGACTGGATGTACAGCGCGAGGCCCCTCGCCGTCAGCGACAGCGCACGGTGCTGGGCCAGGTGGTTGCCGACCACCGTGAACTGCTCGGTGTGCCGTGCCTTGACGTGGACGATGCCGCCCGGTGCGGGGACCCCGGCACGTTCCCGGGACGAGGCGCGCGAGGGCGCGCTAAGCTGCTTCAGAGCCATGTGGAAGGTCTTGCTTCCTACTTGGTCAGGCCCTCGCCCGGGATGCCAGTCCCGCCGGGGGCCGTCTCATGTCTGACGTTGTGGGCCGAGCATATGCCCGGCAACCATCCGTAAATCCAGCCCAGTTGGCACAGTTCACCCGTGTGAGTTACGGGGGGCTGGTGGGGTGGGGTGGGTTGGTTTCAGCTCCCGTGATGACAAGGGGTTACGTCGGGACCGCCCGGGTCGCACTGGGCCACGACCCGGTGTTCCGGCCCTCCGGCCAGGTCCACCTCGGCCCACACCACTTTGCCCGGCGGCAGCCCCCGGTCCACCCCCCACCGGTCCGCGAGCGCGTCCACCAGCAGCAGTCCCCGCCCGCCCTCCGCGCCCTCGTCCGCGTCGCGGAGACCCGGGACCCGGTCACCGCGGGTGTCGGCCACCTCGATCCGCAGCACGCCGTCGCCCAGGGTGAGCCCGATCCGGAAGTCCCGCCCGGGCACCCGCCCGTGGGTCACGGCGTTGGCGGCCAGCTCGGCCACGATGAGCGCCGGGGCGTCCGGCGGCAAGCCCCAGGCAGCGAGCTTCTCGACGGCGAGACGGCGGGCCTGCCGGGCCCCGCGGGGGGTGGCGGCGAGTCGGGCGCCGAACGCGTCGGCGGAGTCCCAGATCTGAGTGTTCACATCACGCAGCGTGGCCGGACCCCCCTACCGTGAGGGGCGGCAACTCCCCTGCGTCCGGCCTTTGTCCGGCGCTTGTCCCGCGCTGTCCGGGCTGTCCGGAAGCCCTCCGGGCACAGGGCGCGGAGAGAACTTCGGCACGTCGGAGGTGGGCGCGCGTGAGCGTGGACAGGGACGGTACGGACGACGCGGGCTGGGACGTCGACCCCGAGGACGAACAGGGCGCGGCGGTCCTGGCCGCCCTGGGGCGCCAGCTCCGCGCGTGGCGCGAGACGGCGGGCCTGCGGACGGCCGAGTTCGGCACGGCGATCGGGTACGGCGAGGACCTCGTCCGCAAGGTCGAGGCGGGCAAGCGGATCCCCCGCCCCGAGTACCTGGACAGGGCGGACGAGGTACTCCGGGCGGGCGGCCGCATCGCCGCCATGAAGACGGACGCCGAGCAGATCCGCTACCCGAAGAAGATCCGCGCCCTGGCGAAGCTGGAGGGGCGGGCGGTCGAGATCGGCGTGTACAGCACGCACGTCATACACGGGCTGCTGCAAACGCCAGAGCACGCCCGAGCCCTCTTCGAGATGCGGCAGCCCTCCTATTCGGAGGACGAGGTCGAGCGGTACACGGCTGCCCGCATGGCCCGGCAGTCCGTGTTCCATCGGACGCCCGCTCCGGCCATCAGCTTCGTCCACGAGGCGTCCGCCCTGTGCCGCCCCATCGGCGGCACAACGGTCTGGCGTCGCCAGCTGGAACATCTGCTGGAGCTGGCGCAGTTGCGCAATGTGGCTCTCCAGATCATGCCGACGAGCCGCGAGGCGCACGCCGGGATGGACGGCGGCATCGAGATCCTCAAGTTCGGGGACGGCACGGCCGTGGGACGCTCGGAAGGAGCCTTCAACGGGCGCCCGGTCTCCGACCCGAAGCAGCTTCGGATCCTCGAACTGCGCTATGGCATCATCCGGGCTGAGGCTCTCACGCCGCGGGAGTCGCTGGGCTTCGTCAAGGAACTGCTGGGAGAGACATGATCGGCAATCCCGAGATCGGCTGGTTCAAGAGCAGCTACAGCAGCGGCAGCGAAGGTGACTCCTGCGTCGAGGTGGCCGCCGACGGGTCCGGCCCCGGGGCCGTCCGCGTCCGGGACTCCAAGGACGTCCGGCTCCCCCACCTCACCGTCGCCCCCTCCGCCTGGGCCCGGTTCGTGGCGCACGCCTGCGGCCGCTGACCCCCGCCGGGGCGGCGCCGGTACGCCGACAGCCCCCGCCCGGACGGGGGCGGGGGCCGCGACGGGTGCGGGGCGGGGCCGGTCAGACGGTGGCCGGGACCTTCTCCGCCGGGGCGTCCTGCGCGGTGGCGGCCGGGTCCTGCGCCGGCTCCGGCTCGGGCTCGTCCAGGGAGGAGGCCGAGGCCGAGGCGTACGCCTCCTTGTCCAGGATCCCTTCGCGGGCCGAGACGATGACCGGGACCAGGGCCTGGCCGGCCACGTTGGTGGCGGTGCGGATCATGTCGAGGATCGGGTCGATCGCCAGCAGCAGGCCGACGCCCGCCAGCGGCAGGCCGAGGGTGGAGAGGGTCAGGGTCAGCATGACCGTGGCGCCCGTCAGACCGGCCGTCGCGGCCGAGCCGATCACCGAGACGAAGGCGATGAGCAGGTACTCCTTGATGCCCAGCTGCACGTCGAAGATCTGCGCGATGAAGATCGCGGCGAGCGCCGGGTAGATCGCGGCGCAGCCGTCCATCTTCGTGGTGGCGCCGAACGGGACGGCGAAGGAGGCGTACTCCTTCGGGACGCCGAGGCGCTCGGTGACCTTCTGGGTGACCGGCATGGTGCCGACCGAGGAGCGGGAGACGAACGCCAGCTGGATGGCCGGCCAGGCACCCTTGTAGAACTGGAGCGGGCTGACCTTGGCGACGGTGGCGAGCAGCAGCGGGTAGACGCCGAACATCACGAGGGCGCAGCCGATGTAGACGTCGGCGGTGAAGGTCGCGTACTTGCCGATCAGGTCCCAGCCGTACGTGGCGATGGCGGTGCCGATGAGGCCGATGGTGCCGATCGGGGCGAGGCGGATGACCCACCACAGGGCCTTCTGGAGCAGCTCCAGGACGGATTCGGCGAGGTCGAGGACCGGCTTGGCCTTGCCGCCCAGCTGGAGGGCGGCGATGCCGGCGACGACGGCCAGGAAGACGATCTGGAGGACCTTCAGCTCGGTGAACGGCGTGATGATGTCCGTCGGCACGATCCCGGTCAGGAAGTCGATCCAGGAGCCCGTCCGCTTCGGCTCCTTGCCGTCGGCGGCGGTGAGGCCGGTGCCGGAGCCCGGGTCGGTCAGCAGGCCGATGCCGATGCCGATCGCGACCGAGATCAGCGAGGTGATCATGAACCAGAGGAGCGTGCGGGAGGCGAGCCGGGCGGCGTTGTTCACCTTCCGGAGGTTGGTGATCGACACCAGGATCGCGAAGAAGACGAGCGGGGCGACCGCCAGCTTCAGCAGCTGGACGAACAGGTCGCCGGTCTTCTCCAGGGTGGTGCCGAGCCAGCTGATGTCCTGACTGCGGGCGAGCCAGCCGAACAGCACGCCGAGCACGAGGCCGGCGATGATCTGGGCCCAGAAGGGAAACTTGAACGAAGCCTTGGCGGGAGCCTGGGCCTGGGGGGTCGCGGACACGGACACTCTCCGGGGGGGGGACGCACAACGAACTGGTGGGATGGGTTCTGCGGTGGCGGCAGCCGGAAAAGGGCCGGCCGGGACCGCTGCTGTACCGATTCGGCTCAGCGGGGAGCGGTCGTCAGCGACAACGGCAACAGGCCGCGGACGCGCGGCGGCAGAGGTCGACGTGCAGGCGCGCCACGAGCGGAACGCTCATGGTCATCGGGTGCGCAGCTGGGGTCGACATGTTGAACACGCTAACACTTACGCTTTGAGAATCTCAAAGGCGTTCTTTGGGCCGGCGGCGCACAGGAACCCCGCACACCGGCCGGGGGAACGCGAAAGCCCCAGCGTTACGGGCGGTATACCCGGTGCTGGGGCGGTTCGGTGTGTGATGAAGCCAACGGCGGGAGCTACGAGTTCACGCGTGCCGCGTCGTCCGCCAGGTCCTCCTGGCTGCGGTTCGAGGCGAGCTTCTCCTTCGCACCCGCGACGCGTCCGGAGATCTGATCGGACATCTCGTCGCGCTGCTTGCGCAGGAGGACGAAGGAGAGCGGGGCGGAGATCACGAGGGCGAGCAGCAC
Source organism: Streptomyces sp. NPDC002044 (assembly GCF_040296725.1). Lineage (NCBI taxonomy): Bacteria > Bacillati > Actinomycetota > Actinomycetes > Kitasatosporales > Streptomycetaceae > Streptomyces > Streptomyces sp. NPDC002044. The sequence continues at coordinate 9,108 of NZ_JBEOXU010000085.1, read as the reverse complement.
GATCCAGGCGAAGTTGGCGTCGCCGATCGAGGAGGGCACCCAGCCGAGGCGGACGAGGCCCGCGACGGCGACGAGGCATCCGACGAAGATGCCCAGGCGCATCGCGGTGTAGCGGATCGTTGCGCTCGGCTTGAGGGACACGGTGACCCCTTCTCTCTCGTCGTCCTGCGTCGGGATGTGCCCGTCCAGTGAAGCACGCCCGCCCTGCGCACAGGGCCGCCGGGGGTCCGGTCCCACCGCGCGTCAGCGCAGCGGCAGCAGCATCGTGATGTCGTCACGGTCGTCGCCCGGCGCGACCCGGATGGCCTCGGGGACGCGGCCGACCTCCTTGTAGCCACAGGAGGCGTAGAAGCGCTCCAGGCCGTAGCCGCCCCGGCAGCCGAGGCGGATCGCGTCGATGCCCCCGATGGAGCGGGCCGCCGTCTCGACGGCGGCCATCAGGTCGCGGCCGTACCCCCGGCCCTGGAGGCGGGGGTCGACCATCACCGTGTACGCCCACACCCAGTGGAGCTGGAGCCGGTGCGTGTTGTGCGTGAGGAACGCGGTGGCCGCGAGCCGCCCGTCGGCGTCGTGGCCGACCACCAGTCGGCTGCCCCCGTCGGCCACCGAGGCGAGCTGCCCGATCAGCGCGGGGCGGATGTCGTCCACCGCGACCGGGGGGACGAATCCGACGGCGCCGCCCGCGTTGGTGACGTCGGCCCACAGCTCCAGGATGCCGTCACGCAGAACCGTTCCGATGACCGGATCCAGGGTGAAAGTAAGGGTCATCCACGCATTCTATTCATTACATTCCGCCGCGTCCACGCACCAATGGAGCAAGCCCCGGCCGTGACGGCCGGGGCTTGCCAGGTGGAGCGGAGGTGCGGCGGGGTGCGAGCACCCCGTGCGGACGCGTCAGACGCGCATGGCCTGCGGGGTCTCGCGCAGACCCTCGACCGGACCGGGGTACTCGCGGATGATCTCGTAGCGCGTATTGCGCTCGACCGGGCGGAAGCCGGCCTCCCGGATCAGCTCCAGCAGGTCCTCGCGGCCCAGCTTGTTCGGGGTGCCGTAGTTGTCCGCGTCGTGCGTGATCTTGTACTCGACGACCGAGCCGTCCATGTCGTCCGCGCCGTGCTGGAGGGCCAGCTGCGCGGTCTGCACGCCGTGCATCACCCAGAAGACCTTCACGTGCGGCACGTTGTCGAAGAGCAGCCGCGAGACCGCGAACGTCTTCAGTGCCTCCGCGCCGGTCGCCATCGTCGTCCGTGCCTGGAGCTTGTTGCGGACCTTGCCGTCCTGCATGTCCACGAAGTCGTGCTGGTAGCGCAGCGGGATGAAGACCTGGAAGCCGCCGGTCTCGTCCTGGAGCTCGCGCAGCCGCAGCACGTGGTCCACGCGGTGGCGCGGCTCCTCGATGTGCCCGTACAGCATCGTCGAGGGCGTCTTGAGCCCCTTGGAGTGCGCGAGGCGGTGGATGCGCGACCAGTCTTCCCAGTGGGTGCGGTGGTCGACGATGTGCTGGCGGACCTCCCAGTCGAAGATCTCCGCGCCGCCGCCGGTGAGGGACTCCAGACCCGCTTCGATCAGCTCGTCCAGGATGTCGGAGGCCGACATGCCGGAGATCGTCTCGAAGTGGTGGATCTCGGTGGCGGTGAACGCCTTCAGCGAGACGTTCGGCAGCGCCTTCTTCAGCTCCGACAGCGAGCGCGGGTAGTAGCGCCACGGCAGGTTCGGGTGCAGGCCGTTGACGATGTGCAGCTCGGTGAGGTTGTCGTTCTCCATGGCCTTGGCCAGGCGCACGGCCTCCTCGATGCGCATCGTGTACGCGTCCTTCTCGCCCGGCTTGCGCTGGAACGAGCAGTACGCGCACGACGCCGTGCACACGTTCGTCATGTTGAGGTGGCGGTTGACGTTGAAGTGGACGACGTCGCCGTTCTTCCGCGTCCGCACCTCGTGGGCGAGGCCGCCGAGCCAGGCCAGGTCGTCCGACTCGTAGAGGGCGATACCGTCCTCACGCGTCAGCCGCTCGCCGGAGCGGACCTTCTCCTCCAGCTCGCGCTTGAGCCCAGCGTCCATGCCGGTCGCCCGCCTTCCTCTGTGTCCCGCAGCCCTGTCCCGCTGCTGCCTCCTGCTGCCTGCAACCGCGACCAACCGTACTCTCAGGCTTCCTCGGGAAGTTCCCCGACCCGGTTCTCCCACTTCGTGGAGAGCACGATGGTCGTCCGGGTGCGCGAGACGCCCTTGGTCCCCGAGAGCCTGCGGATGATCTTCTCCAGACCGTCCACGTCGTTGGCGCGCACCTTCAGCATGAAGGAGTCGTCGCCCGCGATGAACCAGCAGTCCTCGATCTCGGCGAGGTCCTTGAGCCGGCGCGCCACGTCCTCGTGGTCGGCGGCGTCGGAGAGCGAGATGCCGATCAGCGCCGTGACGCCGAGGCCCAGCTCGGCGGCGGCCACGGTCGCGCGGTAGCCGGTGATGACACCGGCCGTCTCCAGCCGGTTGATGCGGTCGGTGACGCTGGGGCCGGAGAGGCCCACGAGACGGCCCAGCTCCGCGTACGAGGCACGACCGTTCTCGCGAAGTGCCTGGATGAGCTGCCTATCCACCGTGTCCATTTACGTGGAGCCTTCCATTATTCGGCGATCCTGCAAGTCTAGGTATAGAATCTAAGGCATGCAGGGTCAACACCCTGCGAATCTTTCAACTGATCAATGACGATCTTCAGGAGTGGTTCACCGTGTACACGATCGAGATGGCCTACGCACACATGCGACAGCTGCAGGAGCTGGCCAACCGATCCCGTGCCCACCAGCCCGCCGCCGCGCACCGCGTGGACAAGACCCGCACGCCGCGGAGCGCCAAGAAGTCCTAGCCCCCACCGCTCGCCTCCCGGGAGGCGGAGCCCCCACCGAGCTCCCCCTCCCACCGGCGGTACAGCCCGTGCGGCACCCCCGCCGCGTCGAGCACCCGCCCCGCGACGAAGTCCACCAGATCCTGGATGTGCGTCGCACCCGCGTAGAACGCCGGAGAGGCGGGCAGCACGACCGCGCCCGCCTCGTCCAGCGCCACCAGGTGCTTGAGCGTCTGCCCGTTCAGCGGGGTCTCCCGCACCGCGACCACCAGCCGGCGCCGCTCCTTGAGCGTCACGCTCGCCACCCGCTGGAGCAGGTCCTTCGACAGCCCCAGCGCCACCCCCGCCACGCACGCCGTGGACGCGGGCACGATCAGCATCCCCTTGACCGGGTACGAGCCCGAGCTCGGGCCGGCCGCCAGGTCCCCGGCGCCCCAGTACCGCACGCCGTCGAGCGGTACGTCCTGGAAGGTGCCCGGCTTGCCGTCGGCCCCCCGGGCCAGCCACTGCGCCAGATCGTCCCGCCAGCGCGCGTCCCGGAACGCGATCCCGGTCTCGTCCAGCAGCGTCAGCCGCGAGGCCCGGCTCACCACCAGGTCGACGTCCTCCCCGGCCGCGAGCAGCCCGCGGAGCACGGACGCCGCGTACGGCGTCCCCGACGCCCCGGAGACCCCGACCACCCACGGGGTGCGCTTGCGCTCAGTCATACCTCCGAGACTATCCGGCCATTGCGAGCGGGCACTCGTTAAGGTGTCCCAGACGTTCCAGGGGGTGGGACGGTACGAGGGAGCGCACGTGAGCACCACGCTGGAACGGCACGGGACGCGCGGCGAGAGGGCCAAGGCCGCCGCGATGCTGATGGTCGGCCTGACCGCCCTGCTCTGGCTGATCGAAGGGGTCGACGTGGTCACCGGCCACGCGCTGGACCCCTACGGCGTCAGGCCCCGCGACCCCGACCACCTGATCGGCATCGTCGCCCACCCGTTCCTGCACTTCGGTTTCGGCCACGTGGCGTCCAACAGCTTCCCGCTGCTGGTCCTCGGCTTCGTCACCGCGCTCAGCGGGATCCGGCGCTTCCTCGCCGTGAGCGGGCTGGTCTGCCTCGCCGTCGGCGCGGGCTCCTGGCTGGTCGCCCCGCCCCACACCCTCGGCGCCGGCGCCTCCGGCCTGGTCTTCGGCCTCTTCGGGTACGTCGTCGTGCGCGGTTTCGTCGAGCGCAGCGCGCTGGGCATCGCCGTGGGCCTGGCCGCGGCCGCCTACTGGGGCGGCTCGTTCCTCCTCGGCGTGATGCCGACGGACTCCGGGGTCGGCTGGTACGCCCACCTCATCGGCCTCGTCGCGGGCGTCCTGACGGCGCTGTACTTCCGCCGGCCCGCCCGGCCTATACCGACAGGCCCCTGACCACGAGGTCGAGCAGGGCGCACACGAAGAGCGCGATCCCGATGAAGCCGTTGACCGTGAAGAAGGCCCGGTTCAGACGGGACAGGTCGTGCGGCTTCACGATGGTGTGCTCGTAGAGGAACGCCGCGACGACGACCACGAGACCGGCCCAGAAGAACGCGCCCGCGCCGGTCGCCAGGGCGTACCAGACGAGCAGGGCCGTGGTCACGACGTGCGCGCCCCGGGCGCCCCAGAGGGCGGCGGGGACACCGAAGCGGGCGGGGACGGACTTGACGCCCTCCGCGCGGTCCGCGGCCACGTCCTGGCAGGCGAAGATCAGGTCGAAGCCGCCGATCCACACGCCCACCGCGAGACCCAGGATCACCGCGTCGCCCGACCACTCGCCGGTGACGGCGAGCCAGGCCCCGACCGGGCCCATCGCCTGGGCCAGGCCCAGGATGGCGTGCGGGAAATTCGTGAACCGCTTGCCGTACGGGTAGATCACCATCGGGATCACCGCGACGGGCGCCAGCGCCAGACAGAGCGGGTTCAGCAGCGCGGCGGAGCCGAGGAACACGGCGAGCGCGATCCCGGCCCCGGTCCAGGCGGACCGCACCGACACCGCGCCGGTGACCAGCTCGCGGCCGGCGGTGCGCGGATTGCGGGCGTCGATCTCGCGGTCGATGATCCGGTTGGCGGCCATCGCGAAGGTCCGCAGGCCCACCATGCACACCGTGACCAGCAGCAGCGTGACCCAGTGCACGGTCCCGTCGAGCTGGAACATGGCGGTCAGCGCGGCGATGTAGGCGAAGGGCAGCGCGAAGACCGAGTGCTCGATCATCACGAGCCGCAGGAAAGCCTTGACCTTCCCGGTGGCCTCCGGCGCGGGACTGCCCTGCCCGACGATGCCGTCGGCGGTCGTCATCACAGGCTCCGGCGGAACTGTTCGAGTTCGGCGCGCAGGTCGGCGAGTGCCGTCGGGCCGATCTCCACGTCCAGCGGCGCCGCCCCGTCGGCCCCGGGCGGGGTGACGCGGGCCAGGAAGGCGAAGCCCTCGCCCGCCGGGCGGCCGTCGAGGCGGAGCAGGCCGTGCCCGTCCACCGCGAGTTCGACCGTGAACTCGGCCTCCGGGTCGGCGGTCGCCGCCAGCAGGCGCTGCGCGAAGGCGGCCGCGTCGGCGTCGGCGAGTTCCGGCAGGGCGACCTCCCGGCCCTCGCCGTCGGTCCGGTCGGCGATCAGCTGCCACAGGTCCGAGGGGCCGGCGAACTCCTCGGGCGTCACGCCCGCCCGCTCCGCCGCCTCCCGCACGCCCTGCTGCGCCGGGTCGATCTCGGGGCGCACCAGGGCCACGCAGGGCGTGTCACTGCCGATGAACAGGGCGGGTCCGCCCACGGCGATCGGGCTCACAGTCCGTACTCCGGTTCATCCCCGCAGCGGCGGGGAGCAGACGCCCGCGCCCTGTCCGCGTCCATCCTGGCTGAGCGGCTCACAGGCCGTACTCCTTCCAACGTCGTGTCACCCGTTCGGCCGTCTCCGGGTCGGACTCGACCATGTCGGGCCAGCCGCCGTCGCGGGTGTAGCCCTCCTCGGGCAGCTTCTTCGTGGCGTCGATGCCCGCCTTGCCGCCCCAGAACTGCTGGTAGGAGGCATGGTCGAGGTGGTCCACCGGGCCCTCGACGACGGTGAGGTCGCGGGAGTAGTCGGTGTTCCCGAGCGCCCGCCAGGACACCTCGTGCAGGTCGTGGACGTCGCAGTCCTTGTCCACCACGATGATCAGCTTCGTCAGCGACATCATGTGCGCGCCCCAGACGGCGTGCATGACCTTCTGCGCGTGCTTCGGGTACTTCTTGTCGATCGAGACGATCGCGCAGTTGTGGAATCCGCCCGACTCCGGCAGGTGGTAGTCCACGATGTCCGGCACGATGATCTTCAGCAGGGGCAGGAAGAACCGCTCGGTCGCGCGGCCCAGCGGGCCGTCCTCGGTCGGCGGCCGGCCCACGACGATCGACTGGATCAGCGGCCGCTTGCGCATCGTCACGCAGTCGATCGTCAGCGCCGGGAAGGGCTCCTGCGGGGTGTAGAAGCCGGTGTGGTCGCCGAAGGGGCCCTCGGGGAGGGTCTCCCCCGGTTCCAGCCAGCCTTCGATGACGACCTCGGCGTGGGCCGGGACCTGGAGCGGGACCGTCTTGCAGTCCACCATCTCGATCCGCTTGCCCGCGACGAACCCGGCGAAGAGGTACTCGTCGATGTCCCCCGGCAGCGGCGCGGTGGACGCGTACGTCACGGCGGGCGGGCAGCCGAAGGCGATCGCGACCGGCAGCCGCTCGCCGCGCGCTGCGGCGACCGCGTAGTGGTTGCGGCTGTCCTTGTGGATCTGCCAGTGCATGCCGATGGTGCGCTTGTCGTGGCGCTGGAGGCGGTAGAGCCCGAGGTTGCGCACGCCCGTCTCGGGGTGCTTGGTGTGCGTCAGGCCGAGGTTGAAGAAGGAGCCGCCGTCCTTGGGCCAGGTGAAGAGGGCCGGCAGCAGGTCCAGGTCCACGTCGTCCCCGGTGAGGACGACCTCCTGGACGGGCGCGGAGTCGCCCTTCACCTTCTTCGGCGGCACGTGGATCATCGAGCCCAGCTTGCCGAATGCCTCGCGGACCCCGATGAAGCCCTGCGGCAGCTCCGGCTTCAGCAGGCCGCCGATCTTCTCGCTGATCTCGGCGTACGACTTCAGGCCGAGGGCCTTGAGCAGCCGGCGGTCCGTCCCGAAGACGTTCATGGCCAGCGGCATCGCCGAGCCCTTGACGTTCTCGAAGAGCAGGGCGGGCCCGCCCGCCTTGTTCACCCGGTCGACGATCTCGCCGATTTCCAGGTACGGATCGACTTCGGCCTTGATGCGCTTGAGGTCGCCCTCCCGCTCCAGAGCCCGGAGCAGCGAGCGGAGATCGTCGTAAGCCATAGGGGCCAGTATCCGTCACCAACTACCCTGGAGGCGTCACCGGGGCCCGACGCGGGCCCACCGCCACTGCCTGGGAGTCGGTCCCACACCGTGCTGCGCTATCTGCCGTTCCTGCTGATCATCGCGCTGACCATCTACACCTTCATCGACTGCCTGAACACGCCGGAGGAGGAGGTCAAGCACCTCCCGAAGGTGGTCTGGGTGATCATCATCCTGCTGTTCTCCATCGTCGGGCCGGTGGTGTGGCTGTTCGCGGGCAAGAAGCGGGCCGCGGTCGGCGGCGGTGGTTTCGGCGGCGGCCGGGCGCGCCGGGCCCAGTGGGTGGCGCCCGACGACAATCCGGAGTTCCTGAAGTCCCTGCGGGACGAGCAGGACGAGCAGGACGAGAAGCGGGACCGGGACGAGAAGCGGGACAAGGACTAGCCGTCTCCCGGCCGGGTGGCGTCCGGTTCACCACCAGTACGCGGGGTAGCGCGGCGCCGACGGGCGGATGCGGGAGGCCGTGTACTCGGTGAGGACGAGCAGGGCCCCCGCTCCGAGCAGCAGCGGCACGAACGCGGCCGGGCCGGGGGCCTGCAGGACGATCACCACCGGTGTGGCGCAGGCCGGCGAGTGCGGTGCGCGGGCGGCCACGGTGAGCGCCAGGGTCAGGGCCGCCGCCACCGCGGCCGCCCAGGCGCTGCCGCCGGCGGTGTGCAGGACGGCGTACCCGGTCGCGGCGCCGAGCAGGTGCCCCAGCAGGACGCTCCGCGGCTGGGCGAACGGGAGCGTCGGGGCGCCGTGCACGAGGGCGGCGCTGGCCGCCAACGGCGGTATCAGCACCGGCTCGCGCAGGACGGCGCCGAGCGCGGCCAGCGCGAGCAGCGCGGTGGCGGCGGCGCTGACGGTGTGGAACGCCGCCCCCGCGGAGGGCCGCGCCGGGGCATGCCCTGCGCCCGCGGACGCAGGGCGTGCAGCCGCGGCGGGCGGCGCGGTGCGTACGGCCGCGGCGGGCGGCGCGGTGCGTACGGCGGAACCTGACACGGGACCTGACACGGGACCGGACGCGGAACCCGACATGGCGGCCTCTCCGGGCGGACGGCTCCCGCCCGGCGGATGCGCCGCCCGGCGGAGGCACCGCCCGGCGGGCGGGTCCGCCGACGCTAGCCGCCCCCGGTTACGCGCCGGCCGGTCGCACTCCGGCCGGGCCCGCTCCAGCCGGAGTGGCCGCGACCGGGCCGTCCTCGACCAGGCCCACCACGTGCGCGGTGATCATCTCGGTGATGGTGTCGACGACCGGGGCGCCCGCCGGCCCCCCGTCGTCGCCCAGCACGAGCAGGCTCAGCGTGAACCCGTCGGTCATGGCCGCGAGGTAGCGGGCCAGCACCGGCACCGGGACGGTGAGGTCGAACGCCGCGGTGCCGCGCAGCCGCTCGATGAGTTCGGCGTACGTCTCCCCGTACAGCTCGTACTGGCGCCGGGCCAGGTGCCCGAAGCCGGGCTGGCGCAGGGCGTACTGGGTGAGCTCGTAGGTCAGCATGTGCTCGCCCGGGTGGGCGCGCACGTGGTCCCAGTAAGCCTCGAAGCCCGCCCGGATGGTCTCGCGCAGGGTGGGGCGGGGCCGGATCGCCTCCTTGACCACCGTCACGTAGTGGTCGGTGATGGCGGTGATGACGGACTCGAAGAGGGCCTGCTTGGAGTCGAAGCAGTAGTGGAAGACGCTCAGCGAGACGCCCGCCTCCGCGGAGATGGACCGGGTCGTCGCCCGGGCGACCCCGTCGCGGGTCATCACGCGGATCGCCGCCTCCGTCAGCTGGCGGCGCCGCTCGGGCAACGGCGTGCGTGCCATGCGGTCCCTTCGGTGGAAGCGGGCCGGGTCCGGCCGGGGCGGTGGCCTGGACGGCCTTGCGGAAGTGGTTCTCGATCCGGCCGCGCTTGGCGAAGGGCTCGGTGTTGTAGTCGTCCTGGATGT
>NZ_JBEOXU010000084.1:0-26784 GCF_040296725.1 Streptomyces sp. NPDC002044 | reverse complement strand
ACACCGCTCCGGCACCATCACCGGCCTCACCGCCGAAGTCGGCGCCTCCCTCACCTCCGGCGCCACCATCTGCGAAATCAAGGACTGACCTCGCCGCCGGGGCCCCGCCCCTGCCCCACCCGCACACCCCCGTCGGCGGGGCCGGAACGCTCCGGCCCCGCCGACGGCCACGTGAAGGCCCCGCCAGGACCCCGGTCCGGGCGGGGCCTTCACGCGTACGGACGCCGCCCCGCAGCCGGCCGGTGACGTGCCGCTTTGAGTTCCTCTGTAGTTCCTTTCATGTGCCGCTGAACAATGCGCGAACCCGTGACGAAATATCACCGGGGTTTGAATGGGAATGCATTGTCGCCCTCTTCCTCGTCGCGGAGACTCATCAACAGATTCCGCTGGAAGGAACCTTGAGAATGTCCGAGGAGAGGTACACGGGCGTCGCCGTGATGGTCGTGTGCGCTGGTCCGGCCGGGCTGACGCGCACCGGTGAGCCGCGGCCCGCGGGAATCGATGGCATCGCCCTCTCCACCCCATGAAAGGAACAACCATGTCGAACGAGCCTCTGCGGCTTGCAGTGATCAACAGCAGTGTCCGCGAGGGTCGGTTCGGTCCGGTCGTCGGCGCATGGTTCGCCGGTATCGCCAGGGAACGCGCGGACCTGATCGTCGACGTGGTCGACCTCGCCGACCACGAACTGCCCGCGGCGATCTCGCACAACCCGTCCGAGGAGGCCGCCGGGATCCTCTCGAAGATCTCGCCGCGCCTGGAGCAGGCCGACGCCTACGTCATCGTGACACCGGAGTACAACCACAGCTTCCCCGCCTCGCTGAAGCACCTCATCGACTGGCACTACACCCAGTGGCGCGCCAAGCCCGTCGGCTTCGTCTCCTACGGCGGCCTGGCCGGCGGCCTGCGGTCGGTGGAGCAACTGCGCCCCGTCTTCGCCGAGTTGCACGCGGTCACCGTCCGTGACGCGGTCAGCTTCCACATGGCGTGGGAGCAGTTCGGCGAGGACGGCAAGCCGAAGGACGAGACCGGCCCGGCGGGCGCCGCCAAGGTGCTGCTGGACCAGCTCGGCTGGTGGGCGAACGCGCTCCGCGAGGCCCGCGTCAGGACCCCGTACGAGGTCTGACGGGCCGGTGGCAGGGGGTGCGCCGCCGGCGCACCCCCTCCGCCCCCCTCCCGGCCGCGGCTCGCCCCAGGGGATTGGCCGTACTCGACGTGCCGTGCGGGCCGGGCCAGGTCGCCGCGGCGGCCCGCCACGCCCCGGACGACTCCGCCCGCCACGCGCGCCACGCCCACCAGGCCGCCGGGCCCGGACCACCTCACCACCCCGAGGACGGGAACCATGACTTCACCCTCGACCCGGCCCACCGGACGCGGCCAGGCGGCCACGCTGGTACTGGCCGGCACCCTGACCATCATGGCGGGCGCCACCGTGGCGCCCGCGATACCGGGCATCCGCGAGGCGTTCGCGGACACCCCCAACGCGGACCTGCTGGCCCGCATGATCACCACCACGCACGCGCTGGCCATCGTGCTGTTCTCGCCCGTCGCCGGCTTCGTCGTGGAGCGGCTCGGCCGCAAGCGCGCGCTCGTCACCGGCATGCTCGCCTTCGGCATCGGCGGCAGCTCCGGCGCCTACCTGCCCGACCTCACCAGCATGCTCGTCGGGCGCGCGGTCCTCGGCATCGGCGTCTCGCTGATCATGACCAGCAGCATGGCCATGATCGCGGACCTGTACGAGGGCACCGACCGGCAGCGCCTGCTGGGCCGGCAGGCCGCCGCGGGCTCGTTCGGCGGCGTGGTGCTGCTGCTCGGCGGCGGCGCGCTCGCCGGACTGGACTGGCGCGTCGTCTTCCTCGTCTACCTGCTGGGCGCCCTGCTGGTGATCCCGGCGCTCGCCTTCCTGCCCAAGGGCCGTACCGCGAAGGCTCCCGCCCCGGAGCGGAAGGGGGCCGCGGCCCCTGCCACGCCGAAGGTGCCGGCCGGCACCCTGGCGGCGCTGGCCGCGATGATGCTGGGCCAGGTCGCCTTCTACTCCGTCCCCGTCCAGGTCCCGTTCCTGGTCGAGGACCACTTCAAGGCCGCCGCCGTGGTCTCCGGCGCGGTGATGGCCGTACAGACCTTCACCACCGGCATGGTCGCGATGCGGTTCGCGTTCTTCCGCCGGCTCGCGGGGGAGTACTCGCTCGCCGCGCTGTCCTTCCTCGCCATCGGCCTCGGCTACCTGGTGCTCGCGGTCGCGCCCGGCATCGCGGTGCTGGTCGTGGCGCTGCTCATCATGGGCACCGGCCTGGGCTTCCTGATGCCGAACCTCAACAACTGGGTGCTCGCCGAAGCGCCCGCCCACGTACGCGCCCGGTACGCGGGCCTGCTGACCACCGCCCTGTTCCTCGGGCAGTTCCTGGCCCCGGTCCTGACCCAGCCGCTCGTCTCCTCCCTCGGCATCCAGCCGACGTTCGCGGTCGTCGCGGGCGCGGCGCTGCTCGTCGCGGCGGCCTACCACCTGGGCGGCCGCCGCGTCGCCGGGCGGGAACGGGCCGCGGCCGGGGCGCCGGCGGACCCGGATGCGGAACGCAAGGCGGGCAAGGCCGCCGAACCCGCCGCCGGTGCGCCCGCCGGCGGTTCGGCCCTCACCACCGAGCCGTCCGCCGGTTCGCCCGCCACCAGCTGAAAGGACGGCCCCGCCATGAGCAGGAGCGCCGCCGAGCACCACCCCGAGCAGACCGCCGTACCGACCGACCGGACCGCCGCCGGGGTGCCGGTGCGGGTCGAGATCGCGCTCGACCTGACCTGTGTCCACTCGTACATCGGCTACACCCGCTTCGCGCGGGCCGCCCGCCGCCACCGCGAGGCGGGCGGCCGGGTGGACGTGGTGTTCCTCCCGTTCCAGGTGTCGCCCGACGCCCCGGCCGAGGGCAGGCCGCTGTCGGAGGTCCACCTCGGCTTCTTCGGCACCGCCGAGCGGGCCCGGGAGGCCACCGCCTCGATGGCCGCGGTGGGGGCCGCGGACGGCCTGGAACTGGACTTCGCCCGCGCCGTGCACGTCAACACCTTCGAGGCGCACCGGCTGCTGGCCGCGGCCGCCGCGCAGGGCCGCGGCGAGGCCATGGCCGAGCGCCTGTTCCGGGCCTACCTGACGGACGGCCTGAACATCGGCGACCGCGCCGTACTGGACGGGCTCGCGGCCGAGACCGGCGTACGGCCCGAACTCCCCGGCGCGGGCGCGCTCGACACCGAACTGACCCGCGTCCGGGGCCTCGGCATCCGCTCGGTACCGGTGTTCCGCTTCCCGGACGGGACCGCGGTCACGGGTGCGCTGCCCGAGGACACCTTCCGCCGTGTCTTCGAAGCCTCCGGCCCGGCCGCCGGCTGACCCGGCGCGCCCCGGCGCCCAGACCGACCGCCGCCCCGCATACGGTGTCCCGGGCCCGCACCGGCCCGACGGGGTCCACTCGAACGGCGGAAAGCCCGCGCCCGGCAGCCGACCGCTCCGACCGGCTGCCGGGCCTGGACGTCTCCGGGCTCGGCGACACCCTCGCGACCCTCGCGGTGGCCCCGCCCCGGCCGCGCGACCGGAAGGCCACGGCGACCGTCCCCGGTGCCCGCCACCGAGGCGCGGGAGGGCCGCTGTGATGCCGTCACCAGGCCCTCCACCGGTCCCGCACCCATGCTTGAGAAGCCCGCCGTACCCTCCCACCCCCAGGAGAGAGCCATGAGCCAGGACCTCCTCGACCGGACCGAACCGGCCGGCGCCGAGCACGCCGCCGCCCGGCCGGCCCGGACCGTACGGCCCACCCTGCTCGCCGGTGAGCAGCGCGAGGCCCCCGAGCACCACGTCTTCCGCGGCACCGACTGACAAGGACCCGATGAAACGCGCTCTCGCCCACGGCTTCCAGTCCCTGACGGTCCGCAACTTCAGGCTGTTCGCCGCGGGCCAGCTGGCCTCCGTCACCGGCACCTGGATGATGGTCGTCGCCCAGGACTGGCTGGTGCTGTCCCTGACCGGCGACTCCGGGACCGCCCTGGGCGTGGTGACGGCCCTGCAGTTCGCGCCGCTGCTGCTGCTCACGCTGCACGCGGGCGTCCTCGCCGACCGGTACGACAAGCGCAGGCTGCTGATCGGCGCGAACGCCGCCTCGGGGGTTCTCGCGCTGCTGCTCGCCGCGCTCGTGCTGACGGGGTCGGTGCGGCTGTGGCACGTGTTCCTGTTCGCGCTCGGCCTGGGCATCGTCAACGCGGTCGAGGTGCCGACCCGGATGTCCTTCGTGACCGAGCTGGTCGGCCCCGGCCTGCTGCCCAACGCCTCCGCGCTGAGCGCGGCGTACTTCAACGCGGCGCGGGTGGTGGGTCCCGCCCTGGCCGGCCTGCTGATCGGCTGGCTGGGCACCGGGACGGTGATGGCGGTCAACGCCGTGAGCTACCTGGCGACGGTGGCCGGGCTGCGGCTGATCCGGCCCGCCGAACTGCACCGGGGCGAGCGCAGCCGGCCGGAGCGGGCGCGCGCCGTGGACGGGATCCGGTACATGGCCTCGCGGCCCGATCTGCTGCTGCCCATGCTGCTGGTGGCGGTGGTCGGCATGCTCGGCTTCAACTTCCAGCTCACCCTGCCGCTGTTCGCCAAGACGGTCTTCCACGCCGACGCCGCCGCGTTCGGGCTGCTCACCACGGCGATGGCGGCCGGCTCGCTGCTCGCCGCGTTCGCCTCGACCGGGCGGCGCGGCAGGCCGTCGCTGAGCCTGGTCATCTGGTCGGCCCTGGGGTTCGGGGTACTGGAGGTGCTGGCCGGCCTGGCGCCCACGTTCGCCGTCGCGGCCGTCCTGCTGTTCCTCACCGGGTTCGGCTCGATCTCCTTCGCCCAGGCGGCCAACCACCGGATCCAGCTCGGCTCCGACCCCGCCTACCGGGGGCGGGTGATGGCCCTCTACACCCTGGTGTTCCAGGGCACGACGCCCTTCGGCGCCCTCCTGATCGGCTGGCTCAGCGAACGCCTCGGCGCCCGCTCCGGGCTGCTGGCCGGCGGGGCCGCCACCGTCCTGGCCGCGTTGGCGGTACTGGCCCTGCACCTGCGCGGGACCGGCCGGCGGGAGCCCGACGCCCCGGCCGGGGCCCGTGAGGCGTCGGACGCGGTCTCCCCGTAGCGGCCGGGGCCCGGCGGGCGGGCTCAGCCGGTCCGCAGCCCCTCCCCGTACCACCGTGCGAAGTCGGCGGCGTGCCCCGGGAATCCGGGACCGGGGTCGCAGCCGAGGTCGGACCAGAGCGGGGCGCTGTCGAACCAGTGGTCGGTGGTGATCATGTCCAGCTCCCGGCCCTGGCCGCCGTGCTCCGCCAACAGCGCGCGTGCCTGCGGGGCGGTGAGGTCGCGCCGGGGCCACGGGAGCGCGGCGCGGTCGGCCACGGCGCGCAGCAGCCCGTTCCAGACGACGGGCCGGGGGTGCGCGGCGTGGTAGACGGACGCGGTCAGGTCCCCGGCGGGCGCGAGGGCGGTGGCGACCAGGGCGCGGGCGAGGTCGGGCACGGCGATCACGGAGGTACGCGCGGACCAGCCCTCGACGGTGCCGGGCAGGGCCCGCAGCAGCCGGGCCATCCCGGGTACGACCCAGGAGTCCCCCTCGCCGTAGACGAGGTGGGGGCGCAGTACGGTGCCGCCCGCGGCCAGCACGGCGTCCTCGGCGGCGGCCCGGCTGGCCGAGGTGGGCGATCCGGGACGGCGGACGAGGTCCTCGGGGCGCTGCCCCCGGAAGGTGCCGCGGCCGTACACGGAGGCGGTGCTGAGGTGGACGACGCGGGACACCCCGGCGCGGCGGGCCTCCTCGACGAGGGCGGCGGTGCCGCGGGCGTTGACGGCCTCGCACCGCTCGGCGGTCCCGCCGATCTGCGCGGCGCAGTGCACCAGCACGTCCACCCCGTCGCACGCGCCGCGCAGCGACGCGGGGTCGGCGAGATCGGCCCGTACGACGGTGTGCACACCGGGGGCCGGGGGCGTCCCGGCTCCGGGCAGCGGACTGCGGTGGGACATCAGCCGCAGGGCGACGCCGCGGCGTTCGGCCTCGCGGGTGACGTGACGGCCGACGAATCCGGCCGCGCCGGTGATCATGATCGTGGTCACGCGAGGGTCTCCAGGGGGTGCGAGGGGATCAGCTGCCGGCCGGCCGCAGGACGACGTCGGCCGGGTCGACGCGCGGCTCCCGGCGGTGCACCGCGCCGCCCGCACCGGGAGCGGCGGCGAGGACGCCGCCGCGCGGATCGATGAGCTTAGGCCGCGAGACGGGTGCCGAGTAGACCGCATCTGCCGACAGGAGTCACCGCGAGGGCATAAAGTACAGACAGGTCCGTAAAATTTACGGAGCAACGCGACAGACTTCGAGAGGGCGCTCATGGCACAGCAGGAACGGGGAGTGCGGTCGAAACGGTCGATCCTGGAGGCCGCCGCACAGGTCTTCGACGAGCGGGGCTACGACGCCGCGAGCACCACCGAGATCCTGGCCCGCACCGGCCTGACCAGGGGGGCCCTGTACCACCACTTCCCCTCCAAGGAGGCCATCGCGGCCGCGCTGGTGTCGCTGCAGAGCGAAGCCCTCAAGGTGCCCGACAACCCGGTCAAGCTCCAGGCGGCCATCGACCTCACGATGGAGTTCGCGCGCCGCCTGCGCATCGACCCCGTCCTGCGCGCGAGCGTCCGGCTGGCGGTCGAGCAGACCTCCTTCTCCCGCCCGGCCCAGAGCCCGTACGACATGTCCAGCACGGCCATCCTCGGGCTGCTCGAAGAGGCGTCGGCTCAGGGCGAGGTGCTCCCCGGCATCGATCTGCGCGAGGCCACCTCGCTCATCGTCGGCGCCTTCACGGGGCTCCAGATCATGTCCCAGGTCTACAGCGACCGCCGTGACCTGCCCGAACGCGTCTCCACGCTCTGGCGGTTCCTGCTGCCCGGCCTCGCCACCCCCGGCATCCTCGGCCGGCTCCGCACCACCCCGCCCCCCGAGGCGCCGTCCGGGGCCGCCGACGGCTGAGCGGACCCCGGGGTCCGGGGCGGAGCGGGGGCCTCCCGGGGTGGACGTACGGGACGGGGCGGGTTGTCGACACATAACATGCAGACAAGTCTGTTTGGTACTGTCCTCTCGTTGGCGGCTGCTTCCCCTGGGGGAGCGGGGTTCAGGCGCGCGGGAAAGGTCAGGGAGCCCGATGGAGAGTTCGGTCGCCAGCCCGTCCGCGGCGGCATCTCACCCGTACCCGGCAACGTGACAGTGCCTCAGGAGGATCAGATGTACCGGCAGACCACGGATCTACTCGAACCTCGCACCGGACGACCCCGCCCCGAGCGCTCCCCGCTCCTCCCGGAGCAGCACCGCCCGCCGGGGGCGGAGGCCGCGGGGGGCACCAGCACCGGGCAGGCGCTGCACGTCCTCGTCGTCGAGAACGAGCCGCGCGCCGCCGACTCCCTGGTCCAGGGGCTGCGCCGGCACGGCTACGTGGCCGAGAGCGTGGCCACCGGGGCCAAGGCCATGCGGGTGCACCAGGGCGCGGACCTGATCCTGCTGGACCTGGACCTGCCGGACCTCGACGGCCTGGAGGTCTGCCGCGGGATCCGGGCGGTCAGCGACACCCCGGTCATCGCCGTCACCGCGCGCGGCACCGAACTCGACTGCGTGCTGGGTCTGCAAGCCGGCGCGGACGACTACCTGGTCAAGCCGTACGGCTTCCGCGAGCTCCTGGCCCGCATGGACGCGGTCATGCGGCGGGTGCGGCCGCAGCGTTCCGTCGCCCGCGTCATCAGCCGCGGCCCGCTCCTCGTCGACGCGGGCACCCGGGAGGTCCGGCTGAGCGGCCGTGCCGTCGAGGTGACGCGCAAGGAGTTCGACCTCCTCCACCTGCTCGCCTCGGAGCCGGGGGCGGTGGTCTCCCGCAGGCAGCTGATGGCGCAGGTGTGGGACGACTCCTGGTCGAACCCGGGGCGCACCATCGACACGCACGTCAGCAGCCTGCGCGGCAAGCTCGGTTCGAGCAGCTGGATCATCACTGTCCGCGGCGTCGGCTTCCGCCTGGGCCACCCCTGACCGCCCACCCGTGACCGCCCACCGCTCACCGCCCGCCCCGGCCGTCAGGATCCCGGCAGCTGTCCGGGGCGGTCGGTGACGCCCCGGGCGACGACCGCCACCGACGTCACCACCGTTCCGGCCTTGCCCCAGGAGTTGTCCTCAAGGACGACCTCGCGTGACCCCAGGAGCCGCAGACTCTCCTTGTCGAAGATCCACTCGGTCCGCTCGCCGTCGTGTACGCGGGCGACCGCGACACCGGTCCGGCCGGCGGCGTCACTCGCCTCGGGCACCACCACGACACCGGGGATGCGGGCCGCCGCACGATAGAGCGCCGCACTCAGCCCCGGCGGGGTCTCGACGCTCCGCAGCAGGTCACCGATCGCCACGAACGCCTGCTGGTCGGGGCCGGTGGTCGAGCCCGAGCCGGGACCGTGGTGCGCGCGGGCGTCCTTGTAGAGCAACTCCAGCAGCTCGGCGGGGTCGGTCGGCACCGTTTCGAGGAACCGGTAGGTCGGTCTGCTGAGGCTCGGCGGGCCCCCCGGCGGAATCCTGTCGGTCCCGGACGCGGTGCGCACCACCGTGCCCGCCGAACCGTCCACCGGCAGCCAGCGCTCGGCCGACTGGTCCGTGGGGGCCGCCACCATCTGTCCGATCCGGACTTCGGTCAGCGAGGTGGAGTGTCCGATGGTCTTCGTGTACATGAACTGCCCGTCGCGCACCGCCGGCGCGGGCGCCGTCGCCGCCGCGAGGGCGACGCGGTCCAGGAGCCGTACGGCCGCGGGCTCGGGAGTCGCGGCACCGGGCCGGTCACCGGTGCCGCGTCCCCCCAGAGCGAAGGAGACCGTCACGGCACACGCCGCCGCGGCCGCCGCCAGGGAAAGGACCAGGCGGCGCCCGGGCCGGCGGGAGGCGGCCCGGGTACCCCGCGCCGTTTCGCGCATCAGGAGTTCCCTGAGGTGGTGGCCGCTGAAGGGCAGTTCCGCGTCGGAGAGCCCGGGCAGGCGCCGCAACAGCTCGTCGTGCTCGGACGGTGCGGTGCGTGCGTCGTCGTCGGCGTTCACAGGTTTCCCTCCCGTGGGGTGCGGGGCACGGACACGTGCCCTCCGGCCCGCTCCGCGGCCAGACCGGCCGTGGTCAGTTCGCGAAGGCGGCTGCGCGCCCGTGACAGCCGGGAGCGGACGGTGGCCTCTTTGGTTCCGCACGCCTGGGCCACCTCGGCGTGGCTGAGGCCGGCCCAGACCGACAGGAGGATGACCTCGCGGTCCGCGCGCCGCAGCTCGCCCAGGGCGGCGAGCGCGGCCGACGCCCTGGCGGTGTCCGCGATACGGGACACCACCGCGTCCGCCGGATCCGGGACGGCCTCCGGCCGGGGCAGCCGGGACATCGCCTCGCTGTGCCGACGCGCGGCCCTGCGGGTGTTGCGCATGACGTTGGTGGCGACCCCGAGCAGCCATGCCCGGTGGCTGGTGACTCCGTCGAGGGTCTCGCGGAGCCGCCACGCCTCCAGGAAGGTGAGGGAGACGATGTCCTCCGCCCCGGTGCGGTCGGACGTCATGCGGACGGCGTGCGCGTACACCGCTCCGGCGTGCGCGTCGTAGAGGTCCGCGAACAGTTGCTGGTCCACACCGAGTAGTGTCCGCTCGGCGCACCGCGTTGCATGTGACGCTCGTCATGCCGGACGCCGGGCCGCCAAGTACCGCCGCACGGGGGGCCGGAGGCCGGGACCCGGCGGCCGAGTGGCGGGGCCCCCGTACCCGATTCCCGTCCCGGACCGGCGGGCGAACCGCCCGCCCGCCCTCACGCCCGCCCCCGCCCGCCGCGCGCGCCCTCAGGGGCGGATGATCCGCACCTGATAGCTGCCGTTGCGCAGCTCTCCCACCACCGAGACGCTGATGCCCGCCTTGTCGTCCGTGAACGTCTCGCCCGGCCGGAACGGCGCGTCCGACAGCTCCGCGTGCACGTTCGGCCGCCGGGTGCAGCCGCCGCTCGCGGCGGCGCTGTCCGACACCGTCACCGGGCCGCGTCCGGTGTCCACGTCGGAGTCGACCTTGTAGATGAGCACCCCCGGCTTGCACACGGCCTCGTCGTTCCCGGCCCGCGTCCGTACCTCCACCGCGTAGCCGGCGCTCTCGGAGAGCGGGACGAAGGCCAGCTTCGTGCCGCCCTCCACCGCCAGCGGCGACAGGGTGTGGTCGCTGGCGCCCGGCTTCGCCGCGCAGCTGATCTGCGTGCTGTCCAGCCAGCCCAGCTTCCACTTGTGCCAGCCCAGCAGGTCGTTGTTGGCGCCCCAGTCCTCGCTCATGATGTCCCAGTGCCCGACGCTGCCGCCGCCGTCCGAGGTGTACAGGTCGGGCAGTCCGAAGACGTGCCCGTTCTCGTGCGGGAGCACCCGGTAGCCGGTCTCCCGGTAGGTGCCGGAGCCGTCGTCCTGGCGGCTGTACACGAAGGACGTGTTGGCGAGCGGGACCCCGTCGGCGGCGGGCGCCTCGCCGTTGCCCGAGAAGGTCACCGACAGGACGGTGTCCAGGGCGGACGGTCCGGCGTTCGGGGTGACCAGGATGTTGACCAGGTCGTAGCGGCTGAAGTCCACCTCTGAGTCGGCGGCCTTCGCGATGTGCTCGACGAGCTGCCGGTAGCCCGGCTCGTACGGCGAGCCGCGCTCGATCCCGTACGCGGCGAACGGCATCGGCATCCGCAGCCAGCCCCTTATGGGGGCTTCGGCCTGGTAGCTGAGCCGTCCGTACGAGCTGGTGCGGAACCAGTTCGAGGTCTGCGGGAAGAACTCCGCCAGCCGGTCCAGGGCCGTGCCCTCGCCCTTGGCGTCCGGAAAGTCGATCATCAGGTTCAGGGCGCGGACCTCGCCGGTCGAGCGCGAGTACCCGGGCGGGGTCGGCAGGCCCTCGGACATCTGCACGCCCATCGTTCCGGCGATCCGGCAGGGCGCGAGGGCCGACTCGACGCTGGTGGCCACGGGCCCGGCCGCCGAGTTGCTCCGACTGGATATCCCCGTGCTCGCGGTCGCCGTGACGCCGAGGGCCAGCGCGGTGAGGCCGATGAACGCGCCGGTGCGGCGTGGTCTGCGTATCCGGTGGCGCGTCTGCGGCATGGAGATCGCCTTCGGGTCCGCGGCAGCCGGCCGGGTCCGGACTGCGCTCTGTCCGCCCACCCTCCGACGGCTGCGGCGCGCCCGCGCGGCGGGAGAGGCCGAACGTGGCATGCCGTGTGACCCAGGTCACGCGAAGGGGTGAAATAAGCGGGGACAGGTTCCCCGTTTGCATGTGAGTCCCGCGAAGTGGGGATCCGCTCCCCGTTTGGTGGGCGTACCGAGTGACCGTGCCAGGGAGGCCCCGGAATGCAACGCACCACCACCACCGCCCCGGCGGCCGGGTGTGCCACCGGATCCGCCCCAGCCCCCGGCCCGGAAGCCACCGACCCGGAAGCCCCCGGCTGTGGCGCCACCACCGCACCCCCCGCCGCCCGCGCGTCCCGCGCGACCGGCGTTCCGCGCCCCCGCGCCGACGCCGTCCGCAACCGCGAGCGCATCCTGACGGCGGCCCGTGAGGTCTTCGTCGAGTTCGGCCCCGGCGCCCCCTTCGACGAGGTCGCCCGCCGGGCCGGCATCGGCAACGCCACCCTCTACCGGCACTTCCCGGACCGGGCCTCCCTGGTCCACCACGTCGTCCTGTTCGTCATGGACCGCGTCACCGCCCGGGCCGAGGCCGCCCTTGCCGAGGAGCCGGACGCCTTCGCCGCGCTGTGCCGCTTCACGCACGCCGCCGCCGACGAGCGGATCGGCGCCCTGTGCCCGATGCTCGCCGGTGACTTCGACCACGACCACCCCGAACTCCGCGCGGCGCGCGACGCCTTGGAGGAGGCCGTCGGCACCATGCTGGCCACCGGCCAGGCCACCGGACTGCTCCGCACGGACATCGGCGTCGGCGATCTGACGATGGCCCTCTCCCAGCTCAGCCGCCCCCTCCCCGGCACCGCCTGCCACGACGTCGACCGCTTCGTCCACCGTCACATCCAGCTGTTCCTCGACGGGTTGCGCGCTCCGGCCCGCTCCGTGCTGCCGGGTTCGGCGGCCACGCTGGAGGGCCTCAGACGGACCGCCACATGACGCCCTCCCTGCTCCCGAACTAGCCTTTTTCAGTCATTCCGCACAGTGAAGTGGGTACCCCCATGTCCAAAACAGCCGCGGCGCCCGCGCCGGCTGCCGACCCCAGCCGCTGGAAGGCACTCGTCTTCATAGCCCTGGCCCAGCTGATGGTCGTCCTCGACGCGACCATCGTGAACATCGCCCTGCCCTCCGCCCAGACCGACCTCGGCATCTCGGACGGCAACCGCCAGTGGGTCATCACCGCGTACGCGCTGGCCTTCGGCGGGCTCCTCCTCTTCGGCGGACGCATCGCCGACAAGTGGGGCCGCAAGAACGCCTTCGTCGTCGGCCTCATCGGCTTCGCCCTGGCCTCCGCGCTCGGCGGCGCCGCCAACGGCGAGGCCATGATGCTGGGTGCCCGCGCGCTCCAGGGCGCCTTCGGCGCACTGCTCGCCCCGGCCGCCCTCTCCCTGCTCGCCGTCATGTTCACCGACGCCAAGGAGCGCGCCAAGGCGTTCGGCATCTACGGTGCCATCGCGGGCGGCGGCGGCGCCGTCGGCCTGATCCTCGGCGGCGTCCTCACCGAGTACCTCAACTGGCGCTGGACCTTCTTCGTCAACATCCCGTTCGCGATCGTCGCCGCCGTGGGCGCCTGGCTCGTCATCCGCGAGCCCGCCGGCTCCCGCAACCGCGCGCCCCTCGACATCCCCGGCGTGGTCCTGTCCACGCTCGGCCTCGTCGCCCTGGTGTACGGCTTCACCCGCGCCGAGTCCGAGGGCTGGTCGGACCCGCTGACCATGGGCCTGTTCATCGGCTCGGCCGTGCTGCTGGCGTCCTTCGTCTTCACCGAGTCCAAGGTCCGCTCCCCGCTGCTGCCGCTGCGCGTCCTGCTGGAGCGCAACCGCGGCGGGGTCTACCTCTCCCTCGGCCTGGCCGTCATCTCGATGTTCGGCCTGTTCCTCTTCCTCACGTACTACCTCCAGGTCGTGAAGGGCTTCTCGCCCGTCAAGACCGGCTTCGCCTTCCTGCCGATGATCGCGGGCATGATCACGGGCTCCACCCAGATCGGCGCCCGTCTGATGACCCGGGTGCCGCCGCGCCTGCTGATGGGCCCCGGCTTCCTGGTCGCCGCCACCGGCATGCTGCTGCTGACCCAGCTGGAGGTCGGATCCTCGTACCCGGCGCTCATCCTGCCCGCGCAGCTGCTGCTCGGCCTCGGCATGGGCACGGCGTTCATGCCGGCCATGTCCCTGGCCACGCACGGGGTGAACCCGGCGGACGCCGGCGTCGCCTCCGCCATGGTCAACACCTCGCAGCAGGTCGGCGGTGCCATCGGCACCGCGCTGCTGAACACCATCGCCGCCTCGGCGACCACGGCCTACCTCACCGACCACGCGGCCGAGGCCGCGGCGGGCGGTCCGGCCGCGCGGCTGATCCAGGCCCAGGCCATGGTCGAGGGCTACTCCTCCGCCATCTGGTGGGCGGTCGGCATCCTGGTCGCCAGCTCGGCCATCGCCGTCACCCTGATCACCACCGGCCGGCCCGGCGCGGGCGGCCCGGTGGCCTCCGGTTCCGGCTCCGCCGAGGACGCCGAGTTCAAGGTCCCGGTGATCGCCCACTGACGGGCCCACCGGTCCGGGAATGACTGAGAGCCCCACTTGGTTCAAATTTGAACCAAGTGGGGCTAGTCTGTTTCCGGCGGCCCTGAACGACGGAGGAGACCCCTGTGACCACGACCGAACCGCGCATGCCGGCCCTCTACCTGAGCCACGGCGCCCCGCCCCTCGCCGACGACCCGCTCTGGCCGGCCGAGCTGGCCGCCTGGTCCGCGTCCCTGCCCCGCCCCAAGGCCGTCCTGATGGTCTCCGCCCACTGGGAGGAGGCCCCCCTCGCCGTCGGCGCCACCGAGCGGGTTCCGCTCGTCCACGACTTCTGGGGCTTCCCCGAGCACTACTACCAGGTCCGCTACGGGGCCCCCGGCGCCCCGGAGCTCGCCGCCTCCGTACGCAAGCTGCTGCGCGCCCCCGGCACCCCGGTCCAGGACGTCCCCGACCGGGGCCTGGACCACGGGGCGTACGTACCGCTGGTGGAGATGTTCCCCGAGGCCGACATACCGGTGCTCCAGGTCTCCATGCCGACCCTGGACCCGCGCCGCCTGATGGACATCGGCCGCAAGCTGGCCCCGCTGCGCGACGAGGGCGTCCTCATCGTCGGCAGCGGCTTCTTCACGCACAACCTGGCCGCGCTGCGCCACCCGGGCGTCCCCGCCTGGTCGGCGGAGTTCGACGCGTGGGGCCACGAGGCACTGGCGGCCGGCGACCTCGACTCCCTGCTCGACTTCGAGGCCAAGTCCCCGTCGGGCCGCCTGGCTCATCCCCGTACGGAACACTTCGCCCCGCTGTTCGTCACCCTCGGCGCCTCCGAGGCCGCCGGTGACCTCGCCCGCCGCCGCGACACGGTGGACGGCTTCTGGATGGGCCTCTCGAAGCGCTCCGTACAGTTCGGCTAGCCGCCGGCGCGCGGGCCGCCGGTGATCTCGGGCCCGATGGTGAACCCCTTGGCCGGCCCGCTGGGCACGGTGGCCGCCGCACCATAGGCCGTCCGCACCTCGTCGCCGTACACGGCCTGCGCCCGGTCGGGTCCGCTCAGCACGGTGACGGTCCCGCCCTCGTCGAAGTCGTCGACGAGGACGTAGACGGGAACGCCGGCGCGGGCGTACGCGCGCCGCCTGCGGGTGCGGTCCCGCGTGATGCCGTCGCTGCCGGGGGAGACGACCTCGACGATCAGCTGCACGGCGGCCACGTCGATCCCGAGGCCGTCCTCCGTGACGTGCTCTTCGGCGTCTTCCAGGGTGATGAACAGGTCAGGGATCCAGACGCTGCGCTCGTGGATGACGTTCATGTCCTGGCGAGCGGCGAAGTCGCTCTGGGCGAGGAAGATGACCAGCCGATCCCGCAGCCGGTTCGCGACCTGGCCGTGTGAGTAGCGACCTGTGGATGACACCTCGATGAACCCCTCGACGATCTCGGCGTGGTAGCCCTCGGGGAGTTCCATGGCACTCCACGCCTGCCACAGGACGTCGTCAAGGTCCGACGGGGGAGTCGTGACCTCTGGCATTACGGCCTCCGGCGTCTCGTGGGCGAGAGCGGTCATGTGCAGCACCTCCTCTGAGTGTGGGCGCCGCCGGCCGGGTGGCACAAACGACTCTCCGAGGCTAGGAAGCCGACCGCCCGTGCCGCTGGAATATGCCTGCCCTTCACCCGCACGGGTCCGGTCCGGACGTCACGTGCCGGATTTAGGACGAAAGGCCCCGCTTGTCGCGTAAACGGTCATTCGATCGCCTGTCCAGGCAACCAGAACCCGCCCTGGGTCGTCCACCAGGGTGGGAGTGCAGTCATGGGCGGCGCTGTTCCGGAGTGATCACGGCCGTATCGCGTGTGACGGCGGTCTCACGGGCGTTCTGGCCGTCCGGAGTCGCGCGTCCTTCCAGATCGGCCGGCGTTCCGGGCCTGACCTGCACCTCTTCGGATTTTCGCGGCATCCGATCCCGTCTCGTGGCGGGGCAGGATACTGCAAGATCTCGGAAAACAGGGCGCAACGTGGGAATTCTGTCCCGATTCCAGTCGTTGTTTCCTTCGGAAGCGGGCACTCGGGAGAGTGTCCGGGGACGCACCACCGGTACGTCCGGCAGCCGCACCGCGACCGACACTCCATCGCAAGGGAGCACGCATGGCAACCCGCGCCGTCGCCCGTCGTCAGTCCACGAGCAGCGCCCGCGCTGTGGGCGGGGAGATCGCAGACCGCGACCTGGTCGGCATGTACCTGGACGAGATCGCGCGTACCCCGCTGCTCGACGCAGCCAAGGAAGTGGAGCTCTCCCAGATCATCGAGGCGGGCGTGTACGCCCGGCAGATCCTCGACGGCGTCATAGAACGCGGGGGCCGTACGCCCTCGCGCGAAGAGCTGGAGGCGCTGGCCGCCGACGGCGAGCGCGCCAAGGAAGTCTTCATCCGTTCCAACCTGCGCCTCGTGGTGGCCGTCGCCCGCCGCTACCCGCGCAGTGGCCTGCCGCTCCTCGACCTCATCCAGGAGGGCAACGCCGGCCTGGTACGCGCCGTGGAGAAGTTCGACTACGCCAAGGGCTTCAAGTTCTCCACGTACGCCACGTGGTGGATCCGCCAGGCCATCACCCGCTCCATCGCCGACCAGTCGCGCACCATCCGCCTCCCCGTCCACCTGGTCGAGGAGCTCGGCCGGATCCGCCGCGTCCAGCGCGAGTTCAACCGCGAGAACGGCCGCGACCCGGAGCACGCGGAGATCGCCACCGAGCTGGACACCACGGAGAAGCGGGTCGGCGACGTCCTGGACTGGGCGCGCGACCCGGTCAGCCTGAACATGGCGGTCGACGACGACGGCGACACGCAGTTCGGCGACCTCCTGGAGGACACCTCGGCGATCTCGCCCGAGCAGTCCGTGCTCTCGCTGCTGCGCAGCGAGGAACTGGAGGACCTGCTCGGCAAGCTCGACCAGCGCACCGCGTCGATTATCAAGATGCGTTACGGCATCGAAGACGGCCGGGAGCGTACGCTTACCGAAGTGGGCAAGCAGCACGGCCTGACCCGCGAGCGGATCCGCCAGATCGAGAAGCACGCGCTCCTGGAGCTGAAGCGGATGGCACGCGACACCGGCTTCGACGCCGTGGCCTGACCGCGCCGCCGCCCCCCGAGACGAGCCCCGGTACCTAACCCCCCCCCAGGTGCCGGGGCTCCCCCCTGCCCCACGCCACCCCCGACCCCTGAGGCGGAAACCCGAACCGTCCCCAAACCGGGGTCGGGGACCCGGGCCAGCCCCCACCCCCCCCACCCCGGCACCGCCCCCGGCCACCCCGCCCGGCCACCCCGCTCGGCCGCCCCCTGGCCCTGCCCCCCCTGCCTACGCCGCTCCCGCCAGCCGCGCGCCCAGCGCCAGCGCGCCCGCCGCCAGCGCCTCCGGCGCATGCACCGTGAACGGCACCCCCGTCAGGGCGAGCCGCGCCGCCAGCCACTCCGGCGCGTCCCCGCTCTCGAACCGCACCCGCGTACCCCCCCCCGCCCCCGCAACCCCCGCCTCCGGAACCCCGGCCCCCACAACCGCCGCCTCCCGGAGCCAGTCCGGCAGCGCCTCCGGCCCCGCCGCGAACGTCACGTCCACCGCGTACGTCCCCCCACCCCGCAGCCCCCGCCGCACGAACTCCTCCGCGTCCATCGGCAGCTCCCGCGGAGCGAACCGGGCCCCCGTCGCGAACGGCTCCGCCACCCGGTCCACCCGGAAGGTCCGCCAGTCCTCCCGCTCCAGGTCGTAGGCGATGAGGTACCACCGGCTCCCCGTGCTCACCAGCCGGTACGGCTCCACCACCCGCCGCGTCCGCACCCCGTCCCTCGCCCGGTACGCGAACCGCAGCCGCTCCGGCCCCGCGACCGCCGACGCCATCGTCGTCAGCGTCCGCGGGTCCACGCTCGCCCCGTCCCCCCGGGTGAGCGCGGTCGTCGCCGACTGCAGCGCGCTCACCCGGCGCCGCAGCCGCGAGGGCAGCACCTGCTCCAGCTTCGCCAGGGCCCGTACGGAAGCCTCCTCGACCCCCTCGATCGCGTGCCCGGCCCCCGCCCGCAGCCCCACCGCGATCGCCACCGCCTCCTCGTCGTCGAGCAGCAGCGGCGGCATCGCCGCCCCCGCCACCAGCCGGTACCCGCCCTCCGCGCCGAGCGTGGCCTCCACCGGGTAGCCGAGGTCCCGCAGCCGCTCGATGTCGCGGCGGATCGTCCGGGAGCTCACCCGCAGCCGCTCCGCCAGCTCGCTGCCGGGCCATTCGCGGGGGGTCTGGAGCAGGGACAGCAGGGACAGCAGCCGTGCCGGGGTGTCGGTCATGGGATCAAGGCTGCCAGCGAAATAGGACACTCACTGACCTACATCCCGTCTAGGTTTCTCTCCATGAGCACCGAGACGTCCAAGACATCGCCCGAAAGAAAGAACGGGCCCGTACGAGAAGAGCGGACCACAGCCGCGGTACCAGCACAGGCCCCGGGCCCGGACCAGGCCGCCACCCCCCTCGACGCGGCCGCCACCGCCGCCGACCGCCGCCGCTGGCTGGCGCTCGCCATCGTGATGACCGCGGCCTTCATGGACCTGGTCGACGTCACGATCGTCAACATCGCCATACCCAGCATGCGCCAGGACCTCGGCGCCTCCACGAGCGCGATCCAGTGGATCACCGCCGGATACGCCCTCGCCTTCGCCGCGGGCCTGATCACCGGCGGCCGTCTCGGTGACATCTACGGCCGCCGGCGCCTCTTCCTCGTCGGCATCGCCGGCTTCACCGTCGCCTCGCTGCTCTGCGGCATCGCCGCGAACCCCGCCATGCTGGTCTCCTCCCGCCTGCTCCAGGGCGCGATGGCGGCCCTGATGGTCCCGCAGGTCCTGGCGATCATCCACGTCACCTTCCCGCCCCACGAGCGCGGCAAGGTCTTCGGCCTGTTCGGCGCGATCGTGGGCCTCGGCGCCGTCTCGGGCCCGATGCTCGGCGCGCTGCTGACCCAGTGGAACCTCTTCGGCCTCGAATGGCGCCCGATCTTCCTGATCAACCTGCCCGTCGGCATCGCCGGCGTGATCCTCGGACGCAAGTTCATCACCGAGTCCAAGGCCCCCCAGGCGCTGCGACTGGACCTCGTCGGCGTCGTCCTCGCCACCCTCGCGCTGGTCATGCTGATCTTCCCGCTCACCCAGGGCCGCGAGAACGACTGGCCGCTGTGGGGCTTCGTCTGCATGGGCCTGGCGCCGTTCGTCTTCGCGGGCTTCATCGCCTACGAGAAGTACAAGATCAAGAAGGACGGCTCGCCGCTCGTCGAGCTCTCCCTCTTCAAGGTCAAGAGCTTCGCGGGCGGCATCGCCGTCCAGCTGACCTTCGGCATCGCGACCGGCATCTTCTTCCTGGTCTGGACGCTGTACATGCAGATGGGCCTCGGCTGGAGCGCCTTGCGCGCCGGCACCACCGGCATCCCGTTCTCCATCGCCGTCTCGGCCGCCGCGGGCATCTCGGTGCAGAAGCTCGTCCCGCGCTTCGGCCGCAAGGTGCTCCAGGCCGGTGCGCTGGCCATGGCCGCGGGCCTGCTCCTCTACATCTGGGAGTCGCAGCACTACGGCATGGAGATCACCTCCTGGCAGATGGCGCTGCCGCTGGTCGTCATGGGCATCGGCATGGGCCTGATCGTGGCCCCGCTGACGGACACCGTGCTGTCCGAGGTGCCGCGCGAGCACGCCGGCTCGGCCTCCGGCCTGATCAACACCACCGGCCAGATGGGCAACGCGCTGGGCCTCGGCCTGACCTCCGTGGTCTTCTTCGGCCTGATCGACGACGACCTGGCCTTCGGGCCGCCCTATGTGGAGGCTTTCCGCGGCGCGCTGTGGTGGGTCGTGGCCGTCCTCGTCGTGATCTTCGCGGTGATGTTCATGCTGCCCCGCAAGGGCGTCCCGATGGAGGAGCGCGAAGGCGGCGGCGAGTACGAGGCCCCGGAACCGGACAAGGTCCCGGTCGCCTGAGCCCGTCCGCCCCGGCTACGGACATGTCCGCCTCTCTGGGCGGGCATGTCCGTTTCCTTTGTCTTCTGCCCGATATGGCCGTACGGTAGGGGGAAAGCCACAGATTCGGGCATGAAACGGATGTAAAACCACATGTACGCACCGGAGCGCCATCAGGAGATCCTCCGCCTCGCCCGTGAGGCCGGACGGGTCGACGTGCTCTCCCTCGCCGACCTGTTCCAGGTCACGGCCGAGACCGTGCGCCGTGACCTGAAGGCCCTCGACCGGGCCGGGCTGGTCCGCCGGGTGCACGGCGGCGCCATCCCGGCCGGCCGCCTCGACTTCGAGCCCGACCTCACCGAGCGCGAGGCCACCGCCGCCGAGGAGAAGGACCGCATCGCGGCCGCGGCCCTCGCCGAGCAGCCCGACGGCGGCAGCGTCGTCCTGGACGCCGGCAGCACCGTCGCCCGCCTCGCCGCCGGCATCCCGGCGGACACCGGGCTCACCGTCGTCACCCACGCCCTGCCCGTCGCCGCCCGGCTCGCCGACCACACCGGCATCGACCTCCACCTCGTCGGCGGCCGCGTCCGGCACCGCACCCGCGCCGCCGTCGACGCGTGGGCGCTGCGCGCGTACGCGGAGATCCGCGCCGACGTCCTCTTCCTCGCGGCGAACGGATTCTGTGCCGACGCCGGCCTGACCACCCCCGACCTCGCCGAGGCGGCCGTCAAACGCGCCGCGATCCGCGCCGCGCGCCGCGTCGTCCTCCTCGCCGACTCCGCCAAGGCCGGACAGGAGCACTTCGCGCGCTTCGGCTCCTTCGCGGACGTCGACCTCCTCATCACGGACACGGGGCTCGCCCCCGTCCACCAGGCCGCGATCGAGGCGGCCGGTACGGAAGTTGTGCTCGTATGATCCTCACCGTCACCCCCAACCCCTCCCTCGACCGGACCTACGAGGTCCCCTCGCTGGACCGCGGCGAGGTGCTCCGCGCCACCGGTGACCGGGTCGACCCCGGGGGCAAGGGCGTCAACGTCTCCCGCGCGGCGGCCGCGGCGGGCGTCCGTACGACGGCGGTCCTCCCGCTCGGCGGCGCCCCGGGCACCCTGCTGGCGGAACTCCTCGTGGCCCAGGGCGTGGACGTCACGGCCGTCTCGATCGCCGGCGAGACCCGCTCGAACATCGCGGTCGCCGAACCCGACGGCACCCTCACCAAGATCAACACGCCGGGGCCGGAACTCTCCCCGGAGGAGTCCGCGCTCCTCCTGGACACCATCCGCACCGGCTCCGGCGGCGCCGCCTGGATCGCCTGCTGCGGCAGCCTCCCGCGCGGCCTCGCCCCCGGGTGGTACGCCGACCTGGTCGCCCGCGCCCACGAGGCCGGAGCCCGGGTCGCCCTCGACACCTCCGGCCCGGCCCTGCGGGCGGCCCTCCCCGCCCGCCCGGACGTGATCAAGCCGAACGCGCAGGAGCTCGCCGAAGCCGTCGGCCGGCCCCTGTCCACCCTCGGCGACGTCGTCAAGGCAGCCGAGGAGCTCCGCTCGCTCGGCGCGGGCGCGGTCCTCGCCTCCCTCGGCGCGGACGGCCAGCTGCTGGCCTGCGCGGAAGGCACCTACTACGGCACGGCGCCGGCCGCCGCGGTCCGCAGCGACGTCGGGGCCGGCGACGCCTCCCTGGCCGGGTTCCTGATCGCGGGCGGCAGCGGCCCGGCCGCCCTCGCCTCGGCCCTCGCCCACGGAGCGGCCGCGGTCCAGCTCCCCGGCAGCGCCATGCCCGCCCCCGCGGACCTCCGCCCCGACGCGGTCCACCTCACCCGGGACCTCCCCCTGGACCTCACCCTGGCGGAGCCCGCCACGCTCTGACGCCCGCGGCGGAGCGGCGAGGCGGGCGCCGGCCGGCCCGGAGGCGACCGGCCCGACGACCCGGCGTCAGCGCACGCGCGCGCGGAGTTCCATGGCCCCGCGGGCGACCGCCTCCGTCTCGTACACCTCGCACATGTGCCGGCCGTCCGGCGTCGCCGTGTGCTCGACCTCCCACAGGCTGACCTCGGTCCCGTCGAGCAGCACGAAGGCGTGCTCGTACAGGCTGAAGCCCGCGTCCCGTCCGTCGGCCAGGCACTGGCGGGTGCCGAACGCCTGGGTGATCCGGTGCGCGTACGCCGAGCGCAGCAGGGCCGCGACCTCCTCGCCGGGGCGGTCCGCGTTCTCCGCGCGGCGCAGCACCCGCCGGGCGTGGTCGGCGGACTCCTCCGGCGCGTAGTCCCGGGGGCGCGGCATCGCCGACGAGGCGGCGAACAGCGAGCCCAGCACCGCGATGTCGTCGTCCGGCTCCTCGTCGCCGGGCAGCAGCGCGGGGTCGAGCGCCGCCTCGGCGGGGGTCTCCCCGAACAGCCGGGACACGGCGAGGCAGGTCTCCGCCTTGCTCGCGAACACCTCGTGCCGGACCGTCCGGTCACCCTCCTGCCGGTACACCAGCTCCCAGAGCGAGGCCGACCCGCCGTCGGTCAGCAGGTAGGCGTGCCGGTGCGTCTCCCGCCAGAGTCCGGTTGCGGGGCTGCGGTGGGTGGTGTAGAGCGAGGAGCTGTGGGCGAGTGCCGTCCCGAGGCGCTCGACCAGCCTGTCGGGAAGGTCGAAGGAGTTGAGGGCGCGGCCCAGGAGTCGGTCGAGGTGGGCCTCGGTTGTCTCGTACGGATCGCTCAAGGTGGGTCTCCAGGCCGTCGCAGCTTGTGACTTTGCGGAAGCTCAACGTAGCCCCTGGCTCTGACATCACGTCCGGGGTTCGGTAAAACGTCCGGGAAGCATCAGGGGTTCCCGCCACACCTTCAGGTCAACTTGCGTATGAATGCGCATGGTTGGCCCTGCTCTGGTACGGAGCGGGGGACTATGGGCGGCATGGCAACGAATACAGTGGGCGTCCCCCGCCAGCAGGGACAGCCCCGCACAGGGCCCGAAAGCGGACAGGAAGCCGTGTCACGGGGGTTGGCCTGGCTGCTGGTCCTCACCGGGGCCGCCGGGCTGCTGGCCTCCTGGGTGATCACCCTCGACAAGTTCCTCCTGCTGGAGGACCCGGACTTCAAGCCCGCCTGCAGCCTCAACCCGGTCGTCTCCTGCGGCAGCGTGATGAAGAGCGACCAGGCGGCCGCCTTCGGCTTCCCCAACCCGATGCTGGGCCTGGCCGCGTACGCCGTCGTGGTGTGCGTCGGCGCCGGCCTGCTGGCGGGCGCCCGCTACCGCGGCTGGTTCTGGCTGGGACTGAACGCCGGCATGCTCTTCGGCGTCGGCTTCTGCACCTGGCTGATGGTCCAGTCGCTCTACGAGATCAACGCGCTCTGCCTGTGGTGCTGCCTGGCCTGGGTGGCGACCCTGCTGATGTTCTGGGCGGTCACCGCGCACACCGTCGCCACCGGCCTGCTCCGCGCCCCCGGCCCGCTGCGGGAGTTCTTCACCGAGTTCGGCTGGGCACCGCCCGCGCTGCACACCGGTGTGATCGGCATGCTGATCCTCACCCGCTGGTGGGACTTCTGGACCTCCTGAACAACCGGACGCGCGCCCACCGCGCGGACACGCACGAGGGCCCCGGCAGCTGGACGCTGCCGGGGCCCTCGTCACGTCACGCGCAGGCGGCGGAGATCAGCTGCCGAGGGAGGCGTTGCCCGAGAGGACCGGGATGTTGCTGAGGATGTGCGAGAGCGGCTCGTCGCCCTTGGCCTGGGTCGAGTTCTCGGTGCACTGCTGGTTCTGCGGGTTGGACAGGACGTTGATGTCCTGGACACCGACGTTGACCAGCGCGACCAGCGACTGGGCGTTGAGCTTCGCCGGCAGGCCGATGCAGGGCTTGTTCAGGGAGCCCTGGACCAGGCTGAGCTGCGGGCTCATGTCGCCGGCGGTCTTCTGGTTGCCGTAGATCTGCTGGGCACCGTTGCCGTTGACCGTGTTGACGCCGTTGTCGTTGCCGATGGCCATGGCCGGGGCCGCGGCAGCGGCGCCCGCGCCGACCGCGACGGCGGTGACCGCGGCGGCGGTCATGAACTTCTTGAACATCTTGATCCTTCTGTCGCACGAGTGCCCGCTGATGGAGCGCCCTGGTCAACTGCCGCGCCGGGGTGTTGGTTCCGTTGCTTCACTCAAACGGCCTGTCCCCGCCGAAGTTTTCCCCGGCCCGGGTGAGCCGCCTCCGGACGCCTGCGCGAAGCCCGTACGCAGCCAGCAGCGGACGCGCTCCTGTTGCGCTCCGTGCGGGGTGTTCGCACGGTGGGTAAGGAGGCGGATCGCTCGGGTC
Source organism: Streptomyces sp. NPDC002044 (assembly GCF_040296725.1). NCBI lineage: Bacteria > Bacillati > Actinomycetota > Actinomycetes > Kitasatosporales > Streptomycetaceae > Streptomyces > Streptomyces sp. NPDC002044. The sequence continues at coordinate 2,826 of NZ_JBEOXU010000084.1, read as the reverse complement.
CGCTTCTGTGCCACCAGGAGAAGGAACACCCATGTACCGCACGAAGCCGTCCCGCGCACGCCTCCTCGTCCCGTCGGTCCTCGCCGTCGCCATACTGTCCGGCGCGGCCGCCCCTGCGGTCGCCGCGGACGGTGCCGGCTCCGCCGAGCTGACGAAGCGGGTCGCGGCCGTCCAGCAGAAGATCGAGACGATCGAGGGGCGGGCCGCGGCCGGTCCGATCGACGACCTCCTCGCGGGCCTCTCGAAGACCATCGCGGACCTCCTCAAGTCCCTGGAGGGCCTGCTGCCCGCCGGGGTGAAGATCCCGCCGATCGAGCTGCCGAAGCTCCCGGCCCTGCCGGCCGTCCCCGGCCTGCCGGACCTCCCGGCCCCTCCGGTGGGGGTGCCCGCGCTCCCGCCGGTCGCCGGGGTGCCGGCGCTCCCGCCGGTCGCCGGGGTCCCCGCGCTCCCGGCCGACCTGGTGCCCGACCTCCCCGCCGTCCCCGGGATCCCCGACCTCCCATAGCACGGGCGTACGACCGGAACTTCGCACGCGGTTACGACGATTGGGCTGAACAGGTCTGATCGCGTGCGGAGCCGTGTCGTCTGGGACGCTGGAGCGTTTCGCTCGGTGTGAGCCCCGGGATCGGGGCAGAACATCGAACAGAAGGTGCACTTCCCATGAACTCTGCCAAGAAGGCCGCCCTGGTCATGGCCACCGCTGGTCTCGCCGTGGCCGGTGCCGCCGGTGCCGCCTCCGCCGACTCCTCGGCCGAGGGCGCGGCCGTGGGTTCCCCCGGCGTTCTGTCCGGCAACCTGGCCCAGGTTCCGGTCCACGTCCCGGTCAACGTCTGCGGCAACTCCGTGAACGTCGTCGGCCTGCTGAACCCCGCGTTCGGCAACGCCTGCGTCAACGACTGACGTCAGCCGCACCACCGCCTGTGGGCGCCCCGGCCTTGCCGGTGGCGCCCACAGTCATGTCGGCAGGGGATCAGCCGGAACGCGTCAGCTGTTGCCGCCGTTGAGCGTCACGCCGCCGAGCATCGGGTTCGACTTGGTGGCGCCGTTCGCCAGACCCAGGACCTCGCCGGGAACGTCGTTGCGGGCCTTGTTGACCTTCTGCACCGTGCCCACGACCTTGTTGACGTGGTCGCCCTGCTCGGCCAGCCCATTGCCCACGGTCTGCGGGAGGGACTCGGAGACCGGGCCCACGGCGTTCAGGGTCTCCGTCACCCCGCCCGTCAGGCTCATGGGGGGCATCGCGGCGGGAGCCCCGGCCGCGAAGGCGGGAGCGGAGGCGCCGAAGGCGGCGACGGAGCCGACGACGACAGCGGCGATCTTCGTGAGCTTCATTATCGAAATCCTCTTCTTTCATGGACAGAGGTGTCAGCGGCGACCGTCGCGCCGCTTTCGCTCTGGCTAACGATTCCCCGTCGCTGCGGAAACGCGGTCGGGAGGGCGCACGGAAACGGCCGGAGAATCCGACAAGGGATTCTCCGGCCGATATTTCTTCTGATGACCGGTATTGCTGCTCAGGAGAGCCGGGACCGGCGGTACAGAATGGCGCCGCCCAGGATCAGTGCCGAGGCGAGCGCGGCCGCCGCCGCGGGCTGACCCGCGCCGGTCTCCGCCAGAACGGGAGCGGTGACCCCCGTCGGCGCGGGCGCCGGTACCGGAGCCGGGACCGGACCGGGAGCCGGTACGGGCGCCGGAGCCGGGGTCAGGTGGACCGGCGCGTCACCGCCGGGGGCGGCCGGCGGCTGGTCGACGGGCGGCCGTACGGTCTCGGGCGCCGGCGCCGGCGCCGGAGCGGGAGCCGGGTGCTCCACGGGCTGGCTTCCGCGCGGCGGGCCCACCGGCCCCTCCTCCGGAACCGGTACGGGCTCCGGCGCGGGCAGCGGTACGGGCTGCGCCTCCTCGGCGGGACCCGGCAGCGGCGCGGGCAGCGGTACGGGTGCCTCCGCCTCCGCCTCCGGAGCCGGCAGCGGGGCGGGCGCCTCGTGGACCGGCGGCGGCTGCGGGGCCGGGTACTCCCCGACGGGCTCCGGCTTCGGCTGCCCGGGCGCGGGCGGGACGTGGTGCGGGGGCTGCGCGGACCCGGGGTGGTCGTCGCACTCCTCCTCGGCCCGCTCCTCGCCGGGACCGCCGTAGCCGCCCTGGTGCTCCGGCTCCTCGTGGCGCGGAGCCGCGTGCCGGGGGCCGGGCCGGGCCGGCTCCGCGTGGCCCGGGGCCTCGTGCGGCGCCTCGTACCGGGGGGTCTCGTACCGGGGGGTCTCGGAGCGCGGGGCCGCGTGCCGGGGGCCCGCGTGCCGCGGCTCCGCGTGGCGCTGCTCCGGCACCGTGTGCCGGGCGTCGCGCTCGTCGAGGTAGCGCTCGAGGGCCTCGGCGTTCTCGGGGCTCAGGTAGCGCGCGTAGTCGTGGTCGTGCCCGGAGTCCGCGCCGGTGGTGGTGACGCACCGGTTCCCCATCGCGGGGTTGAGCGCCGCACCGCCGTCCACGCTGTTGCCGCAGACGTTCGGGGCGAAGGTGATCGGTACCGAGACGCTGTTGCCGGACAGCACGCCCGGCGACTGCGAGACCTCGGCGGCCGCTCCGGGGTGTGCGTAGGCCGCGCCGGTCGCGATCGACAGCAGGCTCGACGCGGCTGCCGCCGTGAGCATCCCCTTGCCCAGTACCTGTCGGCTCAGTACCTGTCGCATGGGTCCTTCCCTGTCTACCGGCGCTGCTGCCGGTGCTGAATCGGAGGTGGCCCCGGAGTGCACCGCCGTGTGGAGACCTCCGCCGACGACGTCGCCCTGATCGCGTTCACCTCCGGCACCACCGGGCGTCCCAAGGGCTGCATGCACT